>NZ_JAUFPM010000004.1:0-226228 GCF_030409265.1 Halomonas sabkhae | reverse complement strand
CCGACTTCAATGGCACGGACAGCTATACCTACACCGTAACCTCCGGCGGCGTCACCGAGACCGCTACCGTCGATGTGACGGTCGAACCGGTGGCTGACGGCGTTGCCGACAGCTTTACCACCCTGGAAGACACGCCGCTTGATGCCGACGTGTCGACCAATGACACGCACAGCGCCGCGGCGAGCTACGCGCTCAACACCGATGCCGCCAACGGCACGGTGTCGATGAACCCGGACGGCACCTTCACCTACACGCCGGATGCCGACTACAACGGCAGTGACAGCTTCACCTACGACGTCACCGATGTGAACGGCGACACCGAGACGGTGACGGTGGATCTGAGCGTGACGCCGGTGCCCGACATCAGTGATGACACGGCGACCACCGATGAAGACACCGCGGTGACGACCGACGTTCTCGATAATGACAGCTTCGAGTCGCCGGACGCCGAGGTGACCGCGGTTACTCAGGGCACCAATGGCTCGGTGAGCATCGACGGCAATGGCCAGGTGACCTACACGCCCAATGCCGACTTCAATGGCACGGACAGCTACACCTATACGGTGACCTCGGGTGGCGTGACCGAGACGGCGACCGTCAACGTCGCGGTCGATCCGGTGGCTGACGGCGTCGCCGACAACTTCACCACGAACGAAGACACGCCGCTCAGCGATGACGTGTCGACCAATGACACGCACAGCGCTGCGGCCACCTATAGCCTGAATAGCGATGCCAGCAACGGGTCGGTCAGTCTCAACGGCGATGGCACCTTCACCTACACGCCGGGTGCTGACTATAACGGCAGTGACAGCTTCACTTATGACGTCGAGGACGTGAACGGCGACACCGAGACGGTGACGGTGGATCTAAGCGTGACGCCGGTGCCCGACATCAGTGATGACACGGCGACCACCGACGAGGACACGCCGGTCACCACTGGGGTCCTGAACAATGACGACTTCGAGGGCACACCGACGGTCACGGGGGTGACGCAGGGCACGAATGGCAGCGTCACCAACAACGGTGATGGCACGGTGACCTACACGCCGGACGCCGATTTCAATGGCTCCGACAGCTATACCTACACGGTGACCTCCGGCGGCGTCACCGAGACCGCTACCGTCGATGTGACAGTCAATGCGGTGGCTGACGGTGTGGCCGACAGCTTTACCACCCCGGAAGACACGCCGCTCAGCGAGGATGTGTCGACCAATGACACGCACAGCGCCGCGGCGAGCTACAGCCTGAACACCGATGCCGCCAACGGCACGGTGGCAATGAACCCGGACGGCACCTTCACCTACACGCCGGATGCCGACTACAACGGCAGTGACAGCTTCACCTACGACGTCGAGGACGTGAACGGTGATACCGAGACGGTGACCGTCGATCTGACCGTTGATCCGGTTCCTGACATCAGTGATGACACGGCGACCACCGACGAGGACACGCCGGTCACCACTGGGGTCCTGACCAATGACGACTTCGAGGGTACGCCGAGCGTGACGGCGGTGACTCAGGGCACCAATGGCTCGGTGAGCATCGACGGCAATGGCCAGGTGACCTATACGCCCAATGCCGACTTCAATGGTACTGACAGCTACACCTATACGGTGACCTCGGGTGGCGTGACCGAGACGGCGACGGTCAACGTCACGGTAGACCAGGTCAATGATCCGGCGAGCTTCGCCGGGGACACTTCCGGCAGCGGTGATGAAGACACCGCTATCACTGGCACGCTGACGGTCAACGACGCGGCCGACGGCATGAGTACCCCGGGCTTCACGATCGAGGCGGGTGATGAGCCGGCCAACGGCACGGCGAGCATCGATGCCGATAGCGGTGAGTGGATCTACACACCGAACGCCGACTACAACGGCAGTGACAGCTTCACGGTCAGCGTCACCGATGATGATGGCAACGTGGAGACCCGGACGATCGACGTCACGGTCTCCCCGGTGGCGGATATCGTCAATGACAGCGCGACCACCGATGAAGACACCTCGGTGACCACCGACGTTCTCGATAATGACAGCTTCGAGGGCACACCGACGGTCATGGGGGTGACGCAGGGCACCAATGGCTCGGTGAGCATCGACGGCAATGGGCAGGTGACCTACACGCCCAATGCCGATTTCAATGGCACGGACAGCTATAACTACACCGTAACCTCCGGTGGCGTCACCGAGACGGCGACGGTCAACGTCACGGTAGACCAGGTCAATGATCCAGCGAGCTTCGCCGGGGACACTTCCGGCAGCGGCGATGAAGACACCGCTATCACCGGCACGCTGACGGTCAACGACGCAGCCGACGGCATGAGTACCCCGGGCTTCACGATCGAGGCGGGTGATGAGCCGGCCAACGGTACGGCCAGCATCGATGCCGATAGCGGTGAGTGGACCTACACGCCGAACGCCGACTACAACGGCAGTGACAGCTTCACGGTCTCGGTCACCGATGATGATGGCAACGTGGAGACCCAGACGATCGACGTCACGGTCGATCCGGTGGCGGATATCGTCGATGACAGCGCGACCACCGATGAAGACACCGCGGTGACGACCGATGTTCTCGATAATGACAGCTTCGAGTCGCCGGACGCCGAAGTGACGTCGGTCACCCAGGGTACGAATGGCAGCGTCACCAACAACAATGATGGCACGGTGACCTATACGCCGGATGCCGACTTCAATGGCACGGACAGCTACACCTATACGGTGACGTCGGGAGGCGTCACCGAGACGGCGACGGTCAACGTCACGGTCAATGCCGTGGATGACGGCGTGGCCGACAGTTTCACCACCCCGGAAGACACGCCGCTCAGCGAGGATGTGTCGACCAACGACACCCACAGCGCTGCGGCGAGCTACGCGCTCAACACCGATGCCGCCAACGGCACGGTGTCGATGAACCCGGACGGCACCTTCACCTACACGCCGGATGCCGACTACAACGGCAGTGACAGCTTCACTTATGACGTCGAGGACGTGAACGGTGAGAGCGAGACGGTGACGGTGACCCTGACGGTGACGCCGGTCAATGATGCTCCGGTTGGCGTGGATGACAACCTTGCGGTAACCGAAGACACGCCAGTTACGCAGAATATCCTGGGTAACGACGTCGACACCCAGGGCGATCCGTTGATGGTTTCCTCGGCGGAGATCGACATAGATGGGGACGGCACGCTGGATCCGTTGACGCTGGGGTCCACGACGCCACTCACCGATGGCGCGGGCAACCCGATCGGTGACATCACGCTGAACTCGAATGGCGACGTGACCTTCTCCCCGGCGGTGAACTACACCGGTCCCGTTCCTGAGCTGAGCTATACACCGAATGATGGGAACGACGACGGTACGCCCGCAAGTGTCAGTATCGGACCGGTGTCGCCGGTCAATGATGCCCCGGTGGCCGAGGATGACAGCTTCACGGTGGCTGAGGGTGGCAGCACCAGTGTGGCGGTGCTGGGCAATGACAGCGATGTCGACGGTGACAGCCTGAGCGTGGCCACCATCGACGGCCAGGCCGCGACCGTTGGCACGCCGATCACCCTGGCGGACGGTTCCGGCACCGCGACCCTGGAAGCCGGCGGCAGCATCACCTTCAAGCCCGCGGCAGACTACAACGGCCCGGCGAGCTTCGAGTACGAGATCTCTGACGGCACTGCTACGGCCACGGCGACAGTGAACGGCACGGTCACGCCGGTCAACGACGCCCCAACGGGCGTCGAGGACAGTATCCCGGTGACCGAGGATACGCCGGTCACCAACAACATCCTGACCAATGACGGCGATCCGGATGGTGACCCTCTGACGGTCGACACGGCGACCATCGACCAGGACGGTGATGGCACGCCGGATCCGTTGCCGCTGGATACGCCGACCGAGATCACCGATGGCTCGGGTACGCCGATCGGCACGATCACGCTGACCCCGAACGGTGAGCTGACCTTCGAGCCGGCATCGAACTATAATGGCCCGGTGCCGGAGCTGACCTATATCCCGACGGACGGCACCGATCCGGGTGCGCCGACTACAGTGACGCTCGGCCCGGTGACGCCGGTCAATGACGCGCCGACGGGCGTCGATGACAGCATTCCGGTGACCGAGGACACGCCGGTCACGGACAACATCCTGACCAATGACAGCGATCCGGAGGGTGACCCGCTGACGGTCGACACGGCGACCATCGACCAGGACGGTGATGGCACGCCGGATGCGTTACCGCTGGGCACGCCCACCGAGATCACCGATGGCTCGGGTACGCCGATCGGCACGATCACGCTGACCCCGAATGGCGATCTGACCTTCGTGCCGGCAAAAGGGTATACCGGGCCTGTACCCTCTCTGGGCTATTCCCCCAGTGATGGCCAGGATGCGGGGGAACCCCGAACGGTAAGCTTCGGGCCCATCGAGCCGCTGGAGGACATCCCGACGTCGCGTCCTTCCGCCGACCCCGGTGGTGACCCGCTGGAGGAAAGGCCATTCGATCGGCGCGCCGGGATCTACGCCGATCCGATCGTCGGCAGCGTTGCCAATGCTCAGAACGACCTGTCCAGCACAGCGAGCCTGATGTCGGATGTCAACACCGGTCAGGGGGTCAGGCATCCGCTGATGACGGCAGTCGATGCCATTCAGTCGCTGGGTGGCACTTCGGATCTGCAGAGTCAGGCACTGTATGGGAATGACGCCAGTGTCGAGGCCCGCGGCGCCGTGCTCGCCGCCGTCGACAATGTTGGCTTCGAACCCATTTTCGGTGGCCAGACTTTTGCGACCAGCGACTTTGATGAGCGCTTGAAGGCTCTGTTTGATGCCGGCCGTCAGCAGCAAAGTGCCGAACTGATCACCGAACGCGGGGAAGGCCTGCGGTTTGTCGCCTTCCGGGGTGACGACGGCTGGGTCGTCCAGGCTTCCGCGATGACGTCAAGCGGCAACCCGCTGGGTATAGACGCGATTCACGTGCAGGGAGAAACGGGGGTCTCGGCCGAGTTTGATGCCAATGGCATCGCGCTCTTGACCCTTGATGAGGCGCCTGGCAACTCGCAGCTCGAGATTGGCATGGCGAATGGGTATAGCACACACATCTCGCTCGACCTGTCAGTCGATGGTCAGGGTGACGCGGTCGGCGTGAGTGCCAGCGAGGTGCTCGGTCATACCTTTACCGCCCAGACGGAACGACTGGTATTTGCCCGCAACGCCGAGGCATCGAGACTCATGAATGCAGTATCCAGGGGAGTGCTATGAAGCTAGCAGGTCATCGTGGCATGGCGCAGGAGAACAAGTCGATGAAACCATTACGGCAGGGTCTGGGGCTTGGACCGTTGGGCATGATGCTACTGGTGGTGTCAGGTTGTTCGATTAACCCCCAGCCACTGACCCAGGCTGAGATGGATGAATTTGCGGCTGACAAGCAGAGTCGAATGATCTCCGATGAGCAGGTACCGGTGACGCAAAGCATCGATCTTTATGAAGCCATGGCGCGGGCACTGAAGTACAACCTCGACCATCGCCTGGAAGTAGCGGATCGCCGCCTGCGCAACGCGGAATTCCGCGACGCGGAGATGGATATGCTGCCCGAGCTGGTGGCCAAGGCCAATTGGTCGGACCGCAACAACGATCCCTTTTCGACCTCCATCACGGAAGAAGGCAGCCTGGAAAATTCCCTGGCATCAACCTCGGCAGACCCGGGGAGCACATCGGGAAGCCTGGAATTGACCTGGGATATTCTGGATTTCGGACTTTCCTACTTCCGTGCCAAGCAGGCCGGCGACAAGTTCTTCATTGCGGAAGAGCAACGGCGCTCCACGGTCAACCGACTGCTGGAAGATGTGCGTACTGCCTATTGGCGTACCGTGGCCGCGGAACGCCACCTGGACGAGATCGAGCAGCTCGAGAAGCGCGCCGCTGAAGCCCTGCAGGAGGCCAGGGAGCAGGTCAGTCGTGGGGAGGGCGGACGCCTCGATGCGTTGCGCTACCAGCGTGAGATGCTGGATACCCTCAAGACGGCCAAGGAGTTGCGTCGCGACCTCTTTGTCGCCAAGAACCAGCTGGCAGCCTTGATGAACCTGCCGCAGGGCCAGGATTTCTCGGTGGTCATGCCCGAGCACACGGATTTGCAGACGCCGGTGACGACCCTGTCGCCTGAGGCGATGACCGACGCTGCATTGCGCAACCGGCCCGAAATGCGCGAAGTGGCCTATCGCCTGCGTATCAACGATGAAGAAGAAAACGCCTCCATCCTAGAAATGTTGCCTTCCATCCGCGGCTACCTGGGGGCCAACTTCGATACCAACGAATTTCTGGTCAATCAAAACTGGACGGGCTGGGGCGCCCGGGTATCCTGGGATCTCATGAGTCTGGCTCAGTATCCTCGGCGCCAGGACGCCATCGAGCGCCAGGATGACCTGCTCAATGCCCGGGCCCTGGCATTGACACAGTCCATCGCGACCCAGGTCTATGTGGCACACAAGCGCTTCAGCAGCCTGCAGGAAGAGGTGCAGACTGCCGAGGAATATCACGAGACATCGCAAAGCATCTTTCGGCAGGCTCGCAACGAGTATGAAGCCGGCGTCGGATCGCAGCGTGAATTGGTACGCGAGCAGCTCAAGTCGATTCTGGCTTCGCTGCGCTATGATGCGACCTATGCCGAGATGCAGGGCGTCTTCGCCAATGTGTATGCCGCCATGGGACTCAATGCCTATGATGGCAACATGACGGGGGAGGAATCACTCGAGGATCTCGAGAAGGCGCTTCGAGAGCTCTGGCGCGAACGTGGTGACATGGTTCAGACCAGCCGGAGCGCATCAGCCCAGGATGTAACGGGGTAGTAAGAGGATGGCGCGTACCTGATAGCGCCGGCCGGTTATCGCCAGGGCTGCTTCAGCTCTGGCGATCCTGTTTGTGGACCCCGATGCGCCATGGCCACATAACGTGGTCATGGCGATTGAAGCAGTCGTTGTCATTGATTCAGTGGTCAAAGTGCCTTTAAATCCTCAGGGCATGTCGAGGGTGGCGTTAAAGCGCCTGACATGCTCCAGTAAACCGCCCGGGAGACACTATGACGCTGCAAGCTGATGATGTGCTGGATGCACGAGGTCTCGCCTGTCCATTGCCGTTGCTCAAGGCCAAGCAGGCCCTGGCGGGGATGGCGTCGGGGGCGCTGCTGGAAGTCAGGGCGACCGATGCAGGCTCCTGGCGAGATATCGAGTCTTTCATCGAGCAGAGCCGGCATCAAATGCCCGCCCGAGAAGTTCGTGGCGACGTCTATCACTACTGGATCCGCAAAGCGGGGGAGAACGCCTGATGACCCTGAAGTCGCTGTTCCGCGGTTGGGTAGAGCGCTACTTCTCCGACGAGGAAGCCGTCATTCTGTTGCTGGTGCTGGCCCTGGGCTTTGCCGTGGTTATATGGCTGGGGCAGATGCTGGCCCCCTTCCTGACGTCCCTGGTCATTGCCTTCCTGTTACAGGGGGCGGTGAATGGCCTGACGCGTCGGCGTGTGCCGCAGATGCTGGCGGTGCTCATCGTCTACCTGGGGTTTCTGGGCGTGCTGTTGGCGCTGGCGCTGGTGCTGTTGCCGCTGATCTGGAACCAGCTGGTCAATCTGTTGCAGGAAACACCGCGCATGTTCGCCAGCGGCCAGTCACTACTGGATGATCTGCAGGCGCGTTATCCGCAACTGGTGACCCCCGACCAGATTCAGTCGTGGATCGGCATGGCCGGTAGGGAAGTGACGCAACTGGGCCAGCGGGCCCTGTCACTGTCGCTGTCGTCGCTGGGCAATGTGTTGTCGTTGATCATCTATCTGGTGCTGGTGCCGATTCTGGTCTTCTTCATGCTCAAGGATCGCGATCGACTGGTGGGCTTCACGGTGTCGCTGCTGCCGCAGAACCGCAAGTTGATGAAGCGCATCTGGCAGGAAATGGATGACCAGATCGCCAATTATGTGCGTGGCAAGTTCATCGAGATCATTATCGTCGGCAGCGTCGCCTTCTTCACTTTCATCTGCTTTGGTCTGCCGTACTCGGCCCTGCTGGCGGTGCTGGTCGGCCTGTCGGTGCTGGTGCCCTATATCGGGGCGGCGGTGGCCACGCTACCCGTGGCGGCCGTGGCAGGCTTTCACTTCGGCATCAGTGACGAGTTTGCCTATGTGCTGGTGGCCTATGGCGTGATCCAGGCGCTGGATGGCAATGTGCTGGTGCCGGTACTGTTTTCCGAGGCGGTCAACCTGCACCCGGTGTCGATCATCCTCGCCGTGCTGTTCTTCGGCGGCATCTGGGGGTTCTGGGGCATCTTCTTTGCCATTCCCCTGGCGACTCTGCTCAAGGCACTGGTCTATGCCTGGCCGAGAGGCATTCAACAGCGCCGCGAAGAGGCCTCGCTAGAGCAGCCGGTCGAGCCCTGAAGCGGGCTCGACCACCCCGCCAGCGGGGCAGTCTGGCAGGGCAGGGGAGTGAGTCATTCGCCGGCGTGCAGGGCCTGGGCCGCTGCGAGCACTTCGTCGACATGGCCCTTGACCTTGACGCCACGCCATTCGCGCGCCAGCTTGCCCTCGGTGTCGATCAGGAAGGTGCTGCGCTCGATACCCAGATGCTCCTTGCCGTAGAGTTTCTTGAGCTTGATGACATCGAACAGCTGGCAGACGGTCTCATCCTTGTCGGAAATCAACGGGAAGTTGAACGCCTGCTTGGCCTTGAAGTTCTCCTGGGCGCGAATGCCGTCCCGGGACACGCCGATGACCACCGTGTTGGCGGCGTCGAAGGCGGCCTTGTGGTCGCGAAAATCACCGCCTTCGGTGGTGCAGCCCGGGGTACTGGCGCGCGGGTAGAAGTAGACCACGACCTGCTGGCCGCGCAGTGCCGAGAGGGTCAGTTCGGTGCCGCCGGTGGCGGTGGCGGTGAAATCGGGAACGGGCTGGCCGAGGCTGATGCTCATGGTGTCTCCTGTTGGGATGTGTCGAGTGATGCCGTGGATTACACGCAACCCGGAGCAAACTGTAAAGTCGTCGCTGTACAGGCCCTGGCGGCCTGAGTACCATTTAGGATTTGTCGGCAAGACATCGACCGGGCGCCAGCCCGCGTATCACCAGGCAGGCCGGGAGGATGAGTAGAAGATGATCACGGGTAGCATCGTCGCGCTGGCGACACCGATGAAAGCGAGTGGTGAAATCGACTGGGAGGCGCTGCGTCGTCTGGTTCACTTTCATCTCGACAATGGTACGGATGGAATTGTCGCGGCCGGCACCACGGGCGAGCCGACGACGATGTCATTCGCCGAGCATTTCGACGTGATTCGCGCCGTGGTGGAGGAGGTCGGCGGTCGGGTGCCGGTGATTGCCGGAACCGGCTCGAACAACACCACCGAAGCGGTAGAGCTGACACGCTACGCCAAGGAGGTCGGTGCCGACTATTGCCTGACGGTCGCACCCTACTACAACAAGCCGACCCAGGAAGGGCTCTATCAGCACTTCAAGTCGATCGCCGAGACCAGTGACCTGCCGGTCATTCTCTACAATGTGCCCGGTCGCACCTGCTCGGATATCTATAACGAGACCGTGCTGCGCCTGGCGGAGGTCGACAATATCGTCGGCCTCAAGGATGCCACGGGCAACCTTGAGCGCGCCGAGGACCTGATCGCGCGTCTCGAGGGGACCGACTTCATGCTGTACTCCGGTGATGATGGCACGGCCTGTGATTTCATGCTGATGGGCGGACATGGCGATATCTCGGTGACCGCCAATGTGGCCCCCCGGGCCATGCATGAGCTGTGCGCGGCCGCCGTGGCCGGCGAGACCGACAAGGCCCACCAGATCAACACGCGTCTGATGCCGTTGCACACCTATCTGGGCATCGAGGCCAACCCGATTCCGGTCAAGTGGGCCCTGAATCGCATGGGGCTGGTCGAACCCGGCATTCGCCTGCCGTTGACCTGGCTTTCCGAGAAGTATCATTCCACTGTCAGCGAAGCCCTGCAGCTGGCAGGCCTGATAGAAGACTGAGAGGTGGCCGCGGCCATCCCCGATGACATGACGCAAGGTGGATGCATGAACGCTGCGCTGAAATGGATGCCGCTGGTCGCCGCTCTGGCACTGGCGGGTTGCGCTCGAGAAGGCTACTACGATAACCGTAGTGTCGATTATGCCAAGGCCGAGGAAAGTGAGCCCCTGGTGCTGCCCGATACGCGCAACACGCGTCGTTATCGCGATAGCATGCCGGTCCCCGAGGCTCCCGGTGGCTTCGCCTCCCAGGGCGAGGACTTCGATGCGCCGCCGCCGCGCGCGCTCAATGCCGGCAGTGGCGTGTCCGCCGGTGAGGTGGCGCTGCGTGAAGCCGGTGACCAGCGGTGGCTGGTAGTGGGCGCCTCACCCGGCGTCGTCTGGTCGGAGCTGGAAGATTTCGTGGCCACGCGCGGCCTGCAGGTGCTGTCGCGCAATCAGCAGCGTGGCGTGATCGAGACCGAGCAGGGGAGTATCGCTGTCAGCTCGGGCCTGCAACCCGGCGAGAGTGAAGTGCGCTGCGAACGTGGCGGCATGCCGGAAGAGGGTTGCCTGCGAGCCATCGAGCGTCGCTTCGAGCAGCGCAGCAACCTGGCCAGCGCGACCGCATCGGGCCTCGCCACCCAGGGCCAGATGAATCAGCAGAGTCAGCCGCCGCGTCTCGAGCAACAGGACGGCGAGTGGCAATTGATGGTGCCCTTCGGCCTGCAGCGCGCCTGGGCCGAGCTGAGTGCTCAGCTCGAGTCCGACTTCGCCATGCAAGGGCGCCGTGAGTTGATCGAGCAGGATATTGCGTCGCACACCTTCCTGGTGGATTATCTGCTGCTCAGTGAACGCAGCCGAGGCTTCTGGAGCTCGATGGCCTCCCTGGACTTCAGCGAGGACATGACGCGGATTCGTCTGACCCTGAGTCGCCAGTCCGATGGACAGACCCTGGTCAGGGCGCGTGCCGCCGACGAGGGCAACCTGCAGGACAATGACGCCCGCGAACTGCTGGAACGCGTGGGAGGCCTGCTGCGCTGATGGGTGTGCCGCTCGAGGAAGCGGGCCGTTTACGCTTTGCGTCACTGGGCAGTGGCAGCAAGGGCAATGCCACCCTGGTCAGCGATGGCGAGACGCATCTGCTGATCGACTGTGGCTTCGGTCTCAAGGAAGTCGAGCGGCGCCTGGGGCGACTGGGACTGCATCCACGACAGCTCGATGCCCTGCTGGTGACCCATGAGCATGGCGATCATCTGCGCGGTGTCGGCCCTCTGGCCAGAAAGCATGACGTGCCGGTCTACATGACGCCCGGCACCTGGATGGCCGGACGCACTGGTGAGTTGCCCCGGCGTGTCTGGATCACGCCGCAGTCGCCGCTATACATCAAGGGGATCGAAATCGACCCGGTCACCGTGCCGCATGATGCGCGCGAGCCCGTTCAGTTTCGACTGACGGCCGGTGATCGTCGGCTCGGCCTGTTGACCGATCTCGGTTACCCCAGCCACCACGTGGTGGAAGCCTTCCAGGGTTGCGATGCCCTGGTGCTCGAGTGCAATCACGATGTGCACCTGCTCGAGACCGGCCCCTATCCGCCCAGCCTCAAGCGGCGTGTCGCCGGTCGCTGGGGGCACCTGGCCAATGAGCAGGCGGCCTGGCTGCTGCAAAGGCTCGGTCTGGAGCGTCTGCAGCACATCGTCTGTTCGCATCTTTCCGAGCACAACAATCGCCCTGAACTGGCCCGGCAGGCGCTGGATCCACTGCTCGACGGCGACGCCTCGCGGCTGACGGTGGCCGCCCAGGAAGCCGGCCTTGACTGGCGGGTGATCCGCTGAATCGACGACACTGCGCGATGCCGCGAGCGGCGGCGTCGGCGCCATCTTCTGGTTATTTCTCCTTTGTGCCCCGGAGGCTCCCATGGACAAGCAGCAAGAACTCTATGCCGGCAAGGCCAAGTCGGTCTATACCACGGACGATCCCGATCGTCTGATCCTGCACTTTCGTGACGATACCAGCGCTTTCGACGGCGAGCGCATGGAATCACTGGAGCGCAAGGGGAAGGTCAACAATCGCTTCAATGCCTTCATCATGGAGAAGCTGCAGGAAGCGGGCATCCCCACGCATTACGAGCGCCTGTTGTCCGACACCGAGTGCGTGGTCAAGAAGCTGGACATGCTGCCGGTTGAGTGCGTGATCCGCAATATCGCCGCCGGTGGCCTGGTCAAGCGTCTCGGGGTGGAAGAGGGCAGCGACCTGGCACCGCCGACCTTCGAGCTCTTCCTCAAGAACGATGCGTTGCATGACCCCATGATCAACGAGTCACTGGCCGAGACCTTCGGCTGGGCGACCGCCGAACAGCTGGCCGAGATGAAGTCGCTGACCTATCGGGTCAATGACGTGCTCAAGCAGTTGTTCGCTGCCGGCGATCTGCTGCTGGTGGACTACAAACTGGAGTTCGGCCTCTTTCATGGCGGCATCGTGCTGGGCGACGAGTTCTCGCCGGATGGCTGCCGCCTGTGGGATGCCAATACCCGGGAAAAGCTCGACAAGGATCGTTTCCGCCAGGGGCTGGGCGGTGTCATCGAAGCCTACGAGGAAGTCGGCAAGCGCATTGGCGTCGATTTTTCCTGAGGCGATCGAGACGTTCGTGCATGAAGGGCCCTGCGGGGCCCTTCGTCGTGTCGGCTCCCGACCGATCGCGGTTTCTCACCCCATCACGATCTCGACGACCTCCAGCCGTGTCTGGCCTTGCTCGTTGGTCACGGCGCGAAAACGCACATCCACGTCGCGCAGGCGCACGCCATAGGTGCGCTCCTCGCCGCCGCGGCGGTAGGCGGGGCGGGGGTCCTGGCCGAGCACCTGCTGAATCAGCTCGCCCAGCGAGGTGGCGTCGGGCCGAGCCGCCAGGGCGGCCCGGGCGGTGGCGCTGAAGCGCACGGGCAGGAGGTCGGGCGCCGCGGGCGCGAAGCCGGCGCGAGCCGCCGGGCGAGATTCCGCCCAGGGCAGGTAGGGCTTGATATCCAGCACCGGGGTGCCGTCCACCAGATCGGCACCGCGCAGATGCAGGCACACGCCATCCGTGGTATCCAGGTGAGCCAGTTCCACCAGTGATTGCCCCAGACGGTTGGGACGGTGGGTGCTGCGGCTGGCGAAGACGCCAATGCGGGCATTGCCGCCCAGGCGTGGCGGTCGTACCAGTGGCGTCCAGCGCTGGGGACTCAGGTGAAAGAGGAAGGTGAGCCACAGGTGACTGAAGGCCTCGAGACCACGCACGGTCAGGGGATCATCATAGGGCGGGGTCAGAATCAGGGTGGCTCGGGCTGCATCCGCCAGGCCCGGCTGACGCGGTATGCCGAACTTGTCGGGAAAGTCACTGTGTATGTGACCGATCGGCGTCAGCTCGACGCTGCGGTCCGGGGGGCATGGGGAAGTCATGCTGAGTGTCGCCCTGTGTCGCGTCCGGGGGTTGGCCCGAGTCTCGGGTTTAGGTAGCCTTTCGACGGTCTCATCATCTCAGGAAGTGCCGTATGCGTCATGCCGATATCGCGCCACACGCCACGCAAGCCGACCAGGAGTCGACCGCGCGAGGCCGCACGCCGCGCATTTTTTATCGCCTCGCCAGGGGGGCGGACGGGGCGGATCAGGCCGAGGTGTTTCATCACGCCGTGATGCAGGGGGCTGCCGCGCATTACGAACGTGAGGCGCGAGAAGCCTGGGCCGCTGTGCTGCCGCGCGATGCGAGTGCCTGGGTGGCGCGCCAGGCCTTGTATACCACCCTGGTAGCCTGCTGTGAGGGCCGCTGCGTGGGCTTCCTGGAGCTGGATGTGGCGGCCGGCCGTGTCGAGTCGCTGTATGTCTGGCCGTCCCTGGCACGGCGTGGTATCGGCACCAACCTGTTGATTCATGCCGAGCGCCTGATGCTTGAGCACGGGCATGGTCGTATCGACATTGCCGCCAGCCTGGTGCTGGCCGATGGCCTGGAGCGCCGTGGCTGGCAGCGGGTACGCGAGGAATGGGCCGAACGCGGCGGCCAACAGCTTCAGCGGAGGATTATGCAGAAGTCACTGGCCGCGGTGGAAACCTGAAGCACGAGTTCCGAGCGGCGAGAAACGAGCCACGAGTCACGCTAGCTCCTCACCCCCCTCACTCTTCACTCTTCACTCTTCACTCATCCCTCTTCATTCTTCCCTCTTCCCTCTTCACACCTCACTCCCCATCCTGCGGTAGAAAGCGCATGGATAGGTCGATGGCCTTGACGTCCTTGGTCAGGGCGCCACTCGAGATGCAGTGCACGCCGGTAGCGGCGATCTCCTTGAGCCGGGCGGCGTCGACATTGCCCGAGGCCTCGAGGGTGGCGCGTTCCGCCGTGCGGCGCACGGCCTCGCGCATGTCGTCCAGCGAGAAGTTGTCGAGCATGATGACATCCGCACCGGCTTCCAGGGCCTGATCGAGTTCCTCGAAGGTTTCCACCTCGACTTCCACCGGCAGGTCACGGGCGATGTCGCGTGCTTCCCGTACCGCCGCGGCAATGCTGCCGCAGGAAGCGATGTGGTTCTCCTTGATGAGGAAGGCATCAAAGAGCCCGATACGATGGTTGTGGCCGCCGCCGCAGGAAACGGCATACTTCTGCGCCAGGCGCAGCCCCGGCAGCGTCTTGCGCGTATCCAGCACCCGGACACCGGTGCCCTCCAGCAGGTCCACATACTGGCGAGTGCGCGTGGCGGTGCCGGAGAGTGTCTGCAGCAGATTCAGGGCGGCACGCTCGCCGGTCAGCAGACTGCGCGCCGGCCCCTCGAGTTCGAGCAAGACCTGCTCGGCCTCCAGACGGTCGCCATCGGCGGCCCGCCAGTTCAGGATGATGCTCGGGTCCAGGCGCCGGAAGAGCTCATCGACCCAGGCGACACCACACAGGACCGTATCCTCGCGGGTGATGACCCGAGCCCGTGCCCACTGCTTTTCGGGGATCAGCTCGGCGGTGATATCGCCAGGGCCGACATCCTCGGCCAGAAGGCGGGCGGCGCTGTCGCGGATCTCTTCAGCGAGGGCATCCTGATAGTGCATGGTGAGGCTCGTCTCTGTGCTGTGTGGCGTCATGTCTTCAGTATAATGGAAAGCCATGCACTGACGTCAGGGGGAATGCATGTCGATTGACCATGGATGGTGGCAACAGGCGCGGCCTGTCGTGTCGCCCAATCAGGATGCGCGTCCGCGGGATGAAGTCTCGCTGCTGGTATTGCACTCCATCAGCCTGCCGCCCGGCGTCTTCAGTGGCGATGGCGTCGAGGCGTTGTTCACCAATCGCCTGGATCCGCAGGCGCATGCCTATTTCGCCGCCATTCACCATTTGCGCGTCTCGGCGCACCTGCTGATTCGCCGCGATGGTGAATGCGTGCAGTTCGTGCCCTTCTCGGCGCGCGCCTGGCATGCCGGACGCTCCTGCTGGCGGGATGGGCAGCGCTGGCGTCGCGCCCTGAACGACTTTTCGGTCGGCATCGAACTGGAAGGCGATGAAGTCACGCCCTATACCGCGGCCCAATACCGCTGCCTGGTGTCGGCCACCCGGGCCTTGCTGGCCGGGTATCCGCAGCTGACCCCGGCGCGTATCACCGGCCATGCCCATGTGGCGCCGTTGCGCAAGAGCGATCCGGGGCCGGCCTTCGACTGGGCCTATTTCCGTCAGAGCCTGGCTAAGCCCTTGCCGGGCGAGTAATAAAACATTTGTTTCATACGCTTATTGGGATGTTCTCCCGCCTGATGCCGGGCCTGCTGGTGCTACCCGAGTGGTCGGTGGTGTGCGCGAGGAAGGCCCGATGTCATGCGGCACAGGCTCTTTGCGAATTTTGAAAAAAATTTCCATATCTGTTTCAATTGGCAGCCTTGAGTCTTTACGGTATCGTCGAGCTACCCGCCAAATATGGCCGCGTTGCCTTGTAAAACGACGACAAAACTGGCAGTAGACGTGGATCCGCTTCCACGTTCTCCCAACACAGCGCCACACGCCCCTCGCTCGGGGCTGTCGCCCCACCGTCATTCGGAGAGACGTCTATGAGTCTTGAGACACGAGAAGATCTCGATCCGGTCGAAACCCAGGAGTGGTTGGACTCCCTGGAATCGGTTCTGGATCGCGAGGGTGAGGACCGCGCCAGGTACCTCATGACCCGGCTGGCTGATCGCTATCGCCGCGATGGCATGCAAGTGCCCTTCTCGGTGACGACCCCGCATCGCAACACCATCCCGGTGCACCGCGAGGCGCCGATGCCGGGTGACATGTTCATGGAGCGTCGTATCCGTTCGCTGGTGCGCTGGAACATGGCCGCCATGGTCACCCGGGCCAACAAGGCCAACAAGGGGATCGGCGGTCACCTGGCCAGCTTCATGTCGAGCGCGACGCTGTATGATGTGGGCTTCAACCACTTCTTTCGTGCCGCTCATGGCGACTTCCAGGGCGACCTGGTGTTCATCCAGGGCCACAGTTCTCCGGGTGTCTACGCGCGTTCCTATCTGGAGGGGCGCCTGACGGAGGACCAGATGGACAAGTTCCGTCAGGAAGTCGATGGCGACGGTCTGTCCTCCTATCCGCACCCCTGGCTGATGCCCGACTACTGGCAACTGCCCACGGTGTCCATGGGGCTGGGGCCGATCATGGCCATCTACCAGGCCCACGTCATGAAGTACCTGGATCAGCGTGGTCTGCAGCCGATGCATGATCGCAAGGTCTGGGCCTTCCTGGGCGACGGCGAGTGTGACGAACCGGAGACGCTGGGCGCGATTCACCTGGCCAGCCGCGAGAAGCTCGACAACCTCAACTTCGTCATCAACTGCAACCTGCAGCGCCTTGATGGCCCGGTGCGCGGCAACTCGCGCATCATGGACGAGCTCGAGGGCGTCTTCCGCGGTGCCGGCTGGAACGTCATCAAGGTGGTCTGGGGCCGGCTCTGGGATCCGCTCTTCGAGAAGGACAAGAAGGGCATCCTGCAGAAGCGCATGGACGAGGCGGTCGACGGCGAGTACCAGAACTACAAGGCCAACGGCGGCGCCTATACCCGCGAGCACTTCTTCGGCAAGTATTCCGAGACCGCCGAAATGGTCCAGGACATGACCGACGAGGACATCTGGAAGCTCAACCGCGGTGGCCATGATCCGTTCAAGATCTATGCCGCTTACCATGAGGCCTTCCACAACGCCAATGGTCGTCCGACCGTCATCCTGGCGCATACCGTCAAGGGCTATGGCCTGGGGGCCGCCGGTGGCGAGGCCGACAACGAAGCGCACCAGGTCAAGTCCATCGATGACCCCGAGGTCCTCAAGGACTTCCGTGATCGCTTCGGCATTCCGGTCACCGACGAGCAGATCGAAAACGAGATGCCGTACTACAAGCCGGAAGACGACAGCCCGGAGATGAAGTACATGCATCTCCAGCGCGAGCGTCTGGGCGGCTACCTGCCGGCGCGTAACCCGGACTTCGAGGCCCTCGAGATCCCGTCGCTGGAGGACAAGACCTTCGCCTCCCAGATGAAGGGTTCCAATGGCCGTGAAGTCTCCACGACCATGGCCTTCGTGCGGATCCTCAATGGCCTGGTCAAGGACAAGCAGGTCGGCAAGCGCGTGGTGCCCATCGTGCCCGACGAGGCGCGAACCTTCGGCATGGAGGGCATGTTCCGTCAGCTGGGGATCTATACCTCGGAAGGCCAGAAATATGAGCCCCACGACAAGGGCCAGCTGATGTTCTACCGCGAGGACAAGGCGGGTCAGGTCCTCGAGGAAGGCATCACCGAGGCCGGCGCCATGTCCTCCTGGATCGCCGCGGCGACTTCCTACAGCAACCATGGCCTGCCGCTGCTGCCGTTCTACATCTACTACTCGATGTTCGGCTTTCAGCGCATCGGCGACTTGGCCTGGGCCGCCGGCGACATGCAGGCTCGCGGCTTCCTGATCGGGGGCACGGCCGGGCGCACGACCCTGAATGGCGAGGGCCTGCAGCACCAGGATGGCCACAGCCACCTGCAGGCGTCGATGATTCCCAACTGCCGTAGTTATGACCCCACCTATGCCCATGAGGTGGCGGTGATCGTGCAGGATGGCCTGAAGCGGATGTACGCCGACAAGGAAAACTGCTTCTACTACCTGACGGTGATGAACGAGAACTACGAGCAGCCGGCGCTCGAGGAAGTCCCCACCGAGGACATCATCAAGGGCATGTACCTGCTGCGCGAGACCCAGGGCGACAAGGGGCGCGTCCAGCTGATGGGCTGCGGCACCATCCTCATCGAGGTCGAGGCGGCCGCCGAGCTGCTGGCCGAGGAGTGGGGCATCGGGGCTGACATCTGGAGCGTCACCAGCTTCAACGAGCTGCGTCGCGAAGCCCTGGAAGTCGATCGTCAGGCCTTCCTCAAGCCTGCCGAAGAGCCGGGCAAGCCCCATGTGACGGCCTGCCTGGAAGGTCGCCAGGGCCCGGCAATCGCATCCACCGATTACATGAAACTCTTTGCCGATCAGGTGCGCGCCTGGGTGCCGACTGACTATCATGTATTGGGTACCGATGGTTATGGCCGTTCCGACACTCGCGAGAAGCTGCGTCACTTCTTCGAGGTCAATCGCTACTTCGTCACCGTGGCGGCGCTCAAGGCGCTGGCCGATCGTGGCGAAATCGAGCGCAAGGTCGTGGCCGAGGCTATCGAGAAGTACGGTATCGACCCCAACAAGCCGAATCCGCTTGAAGTGTGAGTCGTCGACCGACCCGGTGGCATGGCGGGCCTGCGGGCCCGCCCCCGTCAAGAGTTTGAAGGAGCGCGACCTTGAGTAGCGAAATCATCAAAGTGCCTGATATCGGTGGCGATACCGATGTCGAAATCATCGAGATCGCGGTGTCGGAAGGTGATGTCATCGATGCCGAGGACACCCTGATCACACTGGAATCCGACAAGGCCAGCATGGACGTGCCTTCGCCCAAGGGCGGCAAGGTCGTCAAGGTGCTGGTCAAGGAAGGCGGTACTGTCTCCGAAGGGGACGACATCGTCGAACTGGAAGTGGAAGGCGGCGGCGATGCCGAGCCAGAACCAGCCGCGGCCGAGGCCGATGCCTCCGGCGCCGATGAGGATGAGGCGCCGTCCGAGGCCCCCGAGAAGCCGGCAGCCGGGTCCGGTGGCTCGCGCACGGTGGATATCACGGTGCCGGATCTGGGCGGTGCCGCCGATGTCGAGATCATCGAGGTGTCGGCCAGCGAAGGCGACACCCTCGAGGCCGAGGACACCCTGATCACCCTGGAGTCCGACAAGGCCTCCATGGACATTCCCAGTCCGCATGCCGGCAAGCTGGTCAGTCTGACCGTCAAGGAAGGCGATACCGTCTCCGAGGGCGATGTGATCGGCCGCATGGAAGTCGCCGGTGAAGGCGGGGACGAGGCCGCGAGTGGTGATGATGCCGCCGAGGCATCCAGTGAAGCGCCAGCCGAGGCCCCGGCGGCCGAGGAATCCGCGGATGAAGGCGGTGCCGGCGAGCCGGAGCGCAAGGAAGTGCGCGTGCCGGATCTGGGCGGCTCCAGTGATGTGCCGATCATCGAGATGGGCGTGTCGGAAGGGGACGAGGTCAGTGAAGAAGACCCGCTGATCACCCTGGAGTCCGACAAGGCTTCCATGGATGTACCGAGCCCCTATACGGGCAAACTGGTCGAGCTCAAGGTCAAGGAAGGCGACACCGTCTCCGAAGGCGATGTGATCGGTTTCATCGAGACCGTGGGCAGCAAGCCGGCGGCTGCCAAGGCCGACAAGCCGGCAGCGTCCAGCGGGTCTGCTGACAAGAGCGCCGCCAAGTCCGAGGCATCGAGCAGCCAGCAAGCCCAGCCTGCATCATCCAGCGGTGGCCGCCCCAGCCCCGAGGCCGAAATGGCGGCTCACAAGCCGCGTGACGGCAAGCTGGTGCATGCCGGGCCGGCGGTGCGCCTGCTGGCGCGTGAGCTGGGCGTCGACCTGGGGCTGGTCAAGCCGTCCGGTCCCAAGGATCGAGTGCTCAAGGAAGACGTTCAGGCCTACGTCAAGCAGGCCATCGCCAATCAGGCCAGCAAACCGGCCAGCCCGGCAGCCGCCGAGGGCGGATCGGGTATCCCGCCGGTGCCGGATGTCGACTTCAGCCAGTTCGGCGAGGTCGAAGAGAAGCCGATGGGCCGCCTGATGAAGATGGGCGCTACCAATCTGCATCGCAGCTGGGTGAACCTGCCGCATGTCACCCAATTCGACGAAGCCGACATCACCGAGCTGGAAAACTTCCGCAAGTCCATGAAGGCGGAAGCCGAGGCCCAGGGCGCCAAGCTCACGCCGCTGCCCTTCCTGATCAAGGCCTGTGCCTTCGCGCTGCGCAAGTTCCCGCAGTTCAACGTCAGCATCAAGAGTGACGGCGAGACCGTGGTGCACAAGAAGTATGTGCATATCGGCATCGCCGTGGACACGCCGGATGGCCTGATGGTGCCGGTGATTCGCGATGCCGACCAGAAGTCGCTGATCGAGCTCGCCAAGGAGTCCATCGAGCTGGCCGGCAAGGCGCAGTCCAAGAAGCTCAAGCGTGACGAGATGACCGGCGGCTGTTTCACCATCTCGAGCCTGGGCTCGATTGGTGGCACGGCCTTCACGCCAATCGTCAATGCGCCGGAAGTGGCCATCCTCGGGGTCTCCAAGTCCCAGACCAAGCCGGTGTGGGACGGCCAGGCCTTCCAGCCGCGGCTGATGATGCCGCTGTCGCTGTCCTATGACCATCGCGCGGTCAATGGCGCCGACGCGGCGCGCTTCACCGCCTTCCTGGGCCAGGCGCTGACGGATATTCGTCGCCTGCTGCTCTAGGGGCCAGGGGCAGCGACAGGTCACGAGACCCAATGACGGCGCCGCAGGGCGCCGTCATCTTTTTTGGGGGCGGCAGACGAAAGTGCTAGACCGTTAACTTCCTGCTCATGCTGGGCTTTTCGCGACACCCCGGGATCACCCCGGCGGCCGGCTTGTTTCACGTCAGGCGCGCGGGTATGGTTCAGGGTCCCCGATTTTTCATTTGTGACATTCACCTCTTTTCAAGGAATCATGACATGCGTTTGATCCTCTTGGGCGCGCCCGGCGCCGGCAAGGGCACTCAGGCCCAGTTCATCTGCGAGCGTTTCGGCATCCCGCAGATCTCCACCGGTGACATGCTGCGCGCCGCCGTCAAGGAAGGCAGCGAGCTGGGACTCCAGGTCAAGGAAATCATGGAGACCGGGGGGCTGGTCTCCGATGACCTGATCATTTCCCTGGTCAAGGAGCGCATCCAGCAGCCGGATTGTGCCAATGGCTTCCTGTTCGACGGCTTCCCGCGCACCATCCCGCAGGCCGACGCCATGAAGGATGCGGGCGTGAAGATCGACCATGTCCTCGAGATCGCCGTGCCGGACGAGGAAATCGTCAACCGTCTGGCCGGCCGTCGGGTGCATCCGGATTCCGGCCGGGTGTATCACGTCGACCTGAACCCGCCGCAGGAAGCCGGCAAGGACGACGTGACCGGCGAGCCGCTGATCCAGCGCGATGATGACAGCGAAGCCACGGTACGCAATCGTCTGTCCGTCTATCACGATCAGACCGCACCGCTGGTCGAGTATTATCAGGACTGGGCCAGCCAGGAGCCGAGTCAGGCGCCGCGCTACCATCGTGTCGAAGGCGTCGGCAGTGTCGACGACATCACCGCTCAGGTCATCGCCGCCCTGGAAGGCTGAGCGACACCGCTGCCGCATGTGATGCAGAGGCCCGCTTCGGCGGGCCTTCGTTATGCTGGGGGCGGTGCGTATAATGGGCGTCCCACTCAACTGCCATGACTGCTGCTATGCCGATCCTGCTGGCCCTGGATGCCTCCTCGAGTGCCTGCTCCGCTGCCTTGCTGCGCCGTCAGGAAGGACGAGCGGATGAATGGGTGACTCGCTTCGCCCTCACGCCGCGCACCCACACCCAGCGACTCCTGCCGATGGTCGACGAGGTGCTCGGCGAGGCCGGCCTATCGCCGTCCGACCTCGACGCCGTCGCCTATGGGCGCGGCCCCGGCTCCTTCACCGGGTTGCGCATTGCCGCGGGTGCCGCCCAGGGCCTGGCGTTCGGCCTCGAGCGCCCGCTGCTGGGCATCTCGACCCTCCAGGCGCTGGCGCTGGGGGCGCATCGTCGTCATCACTACCGCCATCTGGTCACCGCGCTGGATGCGCGCATGGGCGAGGTCTATGCCGCCTGCTGGCGCTGCTCCGGGGGGCGGGTCGAGGCCCTGAGCGACGAAGCCGTGCTGCCGCCGGCGCAGTTGTACCTGCCGTCCGGCCATGACGATCACGACTGGGTGGGCGTGGGCTCCGGCTGGACGCTGCAGGCCGACATGCCGGCCCGGACTCAGGTCGCCATGAGTCTCTCGCTGCCCGATGTCGAGGTGGCCGCCGAGGACATGGTGCTGCTCGCCGCCGATGCCTTCGCCGCCGGTGAAGGGCGCGACGCTCATGAGGTGCAACCGGTGTATCTGCGCGACCAGGTGGCCTGGCGCAAGCAACCATGAGCGACAGGGGAGGCGTGGCAGTCGAGTCGTCGCAGCGCCTGGCCGAGCGCTGGGGGCTGCCCCTGCAGGCCGATGCCGTGGGGGCTCCCCTGGTCCTGCGCCATCAGGACGGTCGCCTGGTTCTGGCGGGGGAACCGGGGACGTTCGGCAACCCGCTGGCGGTGGATTTCGTGACGGGCCGGGCGGCCCATCGACGCCGCTTCGGTGGTGGTCGTGGCCAGTTGATCGCCCGGGCCTGTGGTCTCGGCAAGGGTGTCACGCCCTCGGTGGTGGATGCCACCGCCGGCCTGGGGCGCGATGCCTTCGTGCTGGCGTCACTGGGGGCCGAGGTGCTGCTCGTCGAACGCGTGGCGTCGATTGCCGCCCTGCTCGATGATGGCCTCCAGCGAGCCGCCGCGGACCCCGATGCCGCCGGCATCGCCGCTCGCATGCAGCTGGTGCACGGCGATGCCGGTCGCGACCTGGCCGCGCTGGTACAGCAGGGCGGGGTGTCACCGCAGGTCATTCATCTCGATCCGATGTTCCCCCATCGCGCCAAGTCGGCCCTGGTCAAGAAGGAGATGCGGCTGTTTCGCGAACTCGCCGGTGACGATGCCGATGCCCCGCGTTTGCTGGAAGCGGCCCTGGAGGTGGCGACTCACCGGGTGGTGGTCAAGCGGCCTCGCAAGGCGCCGCCCATCGAGGGCCCGGCGCCGCGTCATGTGCTGGAAGGCAAGACCAGCCGGTATGACCTCTATGTGCATCGTTCGCTGACGGCGCCCTGAGCGCGGTCACGCCTCCGCCTGATGCCGGATCCGCTGCAGGCGGTGACGCAGCGCCGGGTCGAACAGCGTCTGGACCTGCCGGGCCGCCCGGTGGAGGCGCTCATCATGATGCAGGTGCCCCGTGTCATCCGTGCTGAGCCAGGTCTCCCGTTCCAGGTTCGCGACCAGGCCGGCAAAGAGTTGCCGGTCGAAGAATTCCGGCGAGTCGCGCCCGGTCAGGCGCGCCAGGCGCTCGGCCAGCTGTCGGGTGCGCGAGGTGAGCCCGTCATGGGTGAAGTGGCCGGATGCCTCGCTGAGCAGCACCGACAGCAGCAGGTAGCCGCGCTCCATCGAGGGCTGCATCAGGCGACCCAGCATGCGCAGCTGCTCCTCGCCGGCCAGGGATCGGGTACGCCGCCAGCCGGCGCCATCGACTTCCAGCAGTTCCAGCGCTGTCAGCCGCTCGAGCACCTCGGCGAGCGAGTCGCGCAGGCGTGGCGGTGATTCGATGGCGAACTCGCGGGCCAGCACCGGCCAACTGGGAGCCAGCAATGCCTCGAGGTCGTCCAGCGTATGGCGGGTCTGGTGGCGGAAGGCGAAGGCGGTCAGTCCGCTCAGGGCGAAGAGGTGCAGCACATTGTTGCGGTACCAGCCGAGCAGGGTGGCCTGGGCGGGTTCGGCGGTGACCAGGTCACCGAGGGCGTCGCGACAGGCATTGAGCATGCCCAGCTGGCGCACCTGGTCGATCCAATCGGCCGGCTCCCCCGGCGGGAGGGCGTCGGCCCGGCTCAGGCTGGCTAGCAGGGCCAGCTGGCGCTCCAGCAGCGGCGTCTCGATGGCGCGATGAGGGGTGGCCAGCAGGGCCAGGGCCACCAGGTTGACCGGGTTCAGCGTGGCGGCGGCGTTGATGCGTCGGGTCAGTGTCTCGCCGAGCCGCGTCACGGCCTCGCGTTGCCAGGTGGGGCGCTCGCCGGTCGCCGCCGCCTGACGCCAGTCGGGCTGCTCGCCGTCCAGGAATTCATCCAGAGCCAGTGGCTCGCCGATGTTCAGGGCCACGCGGCCATGCGGTTCACGCAGGCGTCGCAGGACGCGCAGGAGGGCCAGCGGGGATTCCTTGCGCTTGCGTCCACCGGCCAGCTCGCGCTGATAACTGGCTTCCTCGAGGATGCGTTCGTAGCCGATATACACCGGCACGAACAGCAGCGACTGGCCGTCTTCCTGCTGGCTGCTCAGGAAGGAGTCGACGGTCATGGAGAGCATGCCGGGGCGTGGCGGCAGCATGCGACCGCTGCGCGAGCGGCCGCCTTCGATGAAGTACTCCAGCGGGTGTCCCCGGTTGAGCAGACGGTGCAGGTATTCCTTGAAGACCGCCGAATACAGCGCCTGCCCCCGGAAGCTGCGGCGCATGAAGAAGGCGCCGCCGCGCCGCAACAGCGGCCCGATCACCGGCATGTCGAGGTTGCGCCCGGCGGCGATGTGCGGCGGCATGAGCCCCTGGTCATAGAGCACATAGGACAGCAGCAGGTAGTCGATGTGACTGCGGTGGCAGGGCACATAGACCAGGGTGTGCTCGCCGGCCAGCGTCTTGACGCGCTCCAGGCCGCGGGCATCGACACCGTCGTAGAGGTGGTTCCAGAGGCGACGCAGCAGGCCGTCCAGAAAGCGCAGCACAGGGTAGCTCATGCTGGCGGCGATCTCGCGGCCGTAGCGCCTGGCGCGGCGCGACAGGCGAGCCGCGTGGCGGGCCGATTCGGCATCCTGGTGGATGGCGCGACGCACCGGCTCGCTGCGGGCCACCCCCTCGATCAGGGTGCGGCGGTGAGACAGGTCCGGCCCCAGCACTCGCGTGCGCATGCGGCGGAAGTGCACCCGCAGCAGGCGGGCGGCCTTGCGGTCGGTCAGGGCCGGGGCACGCCCATCGTCGAGCTCGGCGATACTCAAGGGCGCGCCGAAATGCACTTCCAGGTCGCGGCCGTTGACCAGCACCGCCAGCAGCCGGCGCAGGCGTCCGGTCAGGCGCCAGCTGTCGGCGGCCAGCAATTGCCAGACCCCGAAGCGCTTGCCGGGGGCGCGTCCCCAGAAGATGCTGACCGGCACCAGCTGAATGTCCTGACCGCTTTGCCGGCAGGCCTCGATGGCCGCCTGGAAGGGTGAGGCGGCGCCGCGGCGTCGACGCAGCAGGCGACGCCGGGTGGTTGGCAGTGCCAGCTGGGCCGGTAGCTGCCTGTCGCCCAGCAGGTGCGTGGTGGCGGCATCGGGCAGGTCGGCACCTGCCGTCAGGCTTTCCAGCAGCAGGCCGTCGGAGAGCGAGGAGCGGGGCAGCACGTAGATGGTGGGTCGCTCGGGGTCGATGCCCAGCGCCTCGGCCGCGGGTTCCTGGATCCGCACCTGCGTCCAGGCTTCCATGAAGCGGCGCAGGGTCGCGCGAAATGGCTTGAAGCGGCGACGGTCAGCCATGCTTGCACTCTCGGGTCAACGGGAAGGCCGGATGTCCGGGCGGTGGGTCAGCCGGGGGACGCGTCTAGCGCTTCCCGGCGCGGCCGGGCGGGCCCTTGCGACGCGGCTTGGGCTTGGGCGTTTCCGGCGGCACCCGATAGTGCAGGTAGAGGTCGAGCACCAGCTCGGGGAGCTGACCCACCAGTTTTTCCAGGCGCTGAGTGTCGTTGGCCAGCTCGGCCATGTCGGGTTCGTCGGCGAACAGCCCGGACAGCAGCATGAAGGGTAGCAGCAGCTGGGCCGCGGCTTCCTCGTCGTCGGCAAACCAGGCACTCTCATCCAGGAAGACGCCTTCCATGAAGCCGGCGCACCAGTCGCCGATCGGGGTCTCCTCGGGCGGAGTGCCACCGAGCTCCAGGTCGAAGGGCAGCTCCGGGAGGCCGCCCCCCTCGAGTACCTGGATGGCGTTATGACGCAGCTGTTCCAGCAGCGCCAGGATGTCGTCGCGCTCGCTGTCATCGGCAAAGCCCGGCTCGCCGTGAAACAGCTCCGGCACCCAGGTGGCGGCCTGGACATCGCGCGGGGCGATCGCCAGGGCGACCAGAAACCCATGGGCGCTGATCAGGTCCAGGGCGTCGGCCTCGACCCTGTCCGACTCGAGGAAGTCATCGAGCCGATCGAGGGCGTCGTCATCGAGGAGTGGCTGGGGGGCGGGGCTTTCAGTGTCGGACATGGGCATGAGGCTCTGAATAAGTGGTCTTTACGCTGCCTTGGCGTGGCGTCATTCTAGCACCCTATGACGCCTCCCGTGTTGCCTGACCCCGATCGCCAATGGCTCGCTTCGCTCGACCGCGGTGCCAGCCAGGATGCCCTGCATGAGCGGGTCGCAGCCGCCTGGCGACTGTGTCGTGACGTGCATCCGAGCCTGCCGCGGCCGAGGGTCTGGCTGGACCTGCGCGGCAAGGGAGCCGGTCAGGCGCACTTCGAGCGAGGCGGCCTGCGCTTCAATCCCGTGCTCTTCGACGACAATCGGCATGCCTTCCTGGTCGAGGTCGTGCCGCACGAAATGGCGCACTGGCTGGTACACCATCTGTCGGATGGGCAGGGGGTAGCGCCGCACGGTCACGAATGGCGCACCGTGATGCGCGAGCTGTTCGGCCTGACCCCGCAGGCGACCCATGACTTCGACACCCGGCGCGCCAGTCCTGCGCCCTATCAGTATCGCTGCCAGTGCCGGGAGCATGGCTTCACGGCGCGGCGGCACGGCCTGGCGCGCAAGGGTCGGCAATACGTGTGTCGCCGCTGCCGTCAGCCTCTGGTCTACACGGGGCGCTGTGAATCTTGCTGATGCTTTTCTAAGATGTTGTTATGAATGAGAAAAATGCTCATACCAATGTCTAAGGGGAAGCCCGGCGGGCAGAAGGGTATGCTGACAGACAGATTTCATGGCGTCGGTCGAGACCCTGATGGCCTCGCCCGGCTTCATCCACCTGAAGGGATCATCCCGAGGATAGAGGCACTTTGATGAGCGATCAGCAGCACATCTACCCCGTTCGTGATGGCATCGCCGCCAATGCCTGGGCAGACAAGGCGACCTACCAGGCCATGTATCAGCGCTCCGTGGATGATCCGGAGGGCTTCTGGGCGGAGCAGGCCGAGCGCCTCGACTGGTCCACCCAGCCTGCCACCATCAAGAACACCTCCTTTGCCTCGAACAACGTGGATATCCGCTGGTTCGAGGACGGCAAGCTGAATGCCAGTGTCAACTGCCTGGATCGCCATCTCGACAAGCGCGGCGACCAGCCGGCGATCATCTGGGAAGGCGATGATCCCGGCCAGTCCAAGACGCTGACCTATCGCGAGGTGCATGAGCGGACCTGCCAGCTGGCCAATGCGCTCAAGTCGCTGGGGGTCGGCAAGGGAGACACCGTCACGCTGTACATGCCGATGGTGCCCGAGGCGGCGATGGCCATGCTGGCCTGTGCACGTATCGGCGCCATCCACTCGGTGGTCTTCGGCGGCTTCTCGCCGGACGCCCTGGCGCAGCGAGTCCAGGACGCTGCCTCCAGGGTGGTGATCACTGCCGACGAATCCGTGCGCGGCGGCAAGCAGGTACCGCTCAAGGACAACGTCGACGCGGCCCTGACCCGTGACGGTACCGACGTCGCCGAGAAGGTGCTGGTCGTCCAGCGCACCGGCGGACAGATCGACTGGAAGGAAGGTCGCGACGTCTGGTTCCATGAGCTGGTCGATCAGCAGTCCACCGACTGCCCGGCCGAGGAAGTCGGTGCCGAGGACCCGCTGTTCATCCTCTATACCTCCGGCTCGACCGGGGCACCCAAGGGGCTCAAGCACACCACCGGCGGTTACCTGCTGCAAGCTGCCATGACCCACCAGTACGTCTTCGACTATCAGGAAGGCGAGGTCTACTGGTGCACGGCCGATGTCGGCTGGGTGACGGGGCACAGCTATATCGTCTATGGCCCGCTGGCCAACGGCGCCACGACCCTGATGTTCGAGGGCGTGCCGAGCTACCCGACCAATGGGCGCATGGGCGAGATCGTCGACAAGCACCGGGTCAACATCCTGTATACCGCGCCGACCGCCGTGCGGGCCCTGATGGCACATGGTGATGACGTCATGGACTCCAGCTCGCGGGATAGCCTGCGCCTGCTGGGCACGGTCGGCGAACCCATCAATCCCGAAGCCTGGGAATGGTACTACCGCGTAATCGGCAAGGAGCGCTGCCCCATCGTCGATACCTGGTGGCAGACCGAGACCGGCGGCATCATGATCGCCCCGCTGCCCGGTGCCACCGACCTCAAGCCGGGCTCGGCGACCCTGCCGTTCTTCGGCGTCCAGCCGGCGCTGGTCGACAATGAGGGCAACCGCCTGGAAGGCGCCACGGATGGCAACCTGGTGATCCTGGACTCCTGGCCGGGCCAGGCGCGCTCGATCTGGAACAACCACGAGCGCTTCGTGCAGACCTACTTCTCCACCTACGAGGACATGTACTTCACCGGGGACGGCTGCCGTCGTGATGAAGATGGTTACTACTGGATCACCGGCCGCGTCGACGATGTGCTGAATGTCTCCGGCCACCGCATGGGCACCGCCGAGATCGAGTCCTCGCTGGTGGCCCACGAGGCCGTGGCCGAAGCCGCCGTGGTCGGCTTCCCGCATGACATCAAGGGGCAGGGCATCTACATCTATGTCACCCTGAATGACGAGATCGAGCCGTCCGACGAGCTCAAGAAGGAACTGACCCAGTGGGTGCGCAAGGACATCGGGCCGATTGCCTCGCCGGACATCATCCAGTGGGCGCCGAGCCTGCCGAAGACCCGTTCCGGCAAGATCATGCGTCGTATCCTGCGCAAGATTGCCGCGAACGAGTGTGACGGCCTGGGCGACACCAGTACCCTGGCCGATCCGTCGGTGGTCGAGGACCTGATCGAGCATCGCGCCAACCGTTGATGAGCGAGCGTCCCGACACGCAGAAAGCCGGCCCGCGGGTCGGCTTTTTTACGACCTGTACGCGAGGTGTCGACAATACGGGTGGAGTGCTTGGGCATTGCCTCGGCCATGGGGTAACATGCTGTAAACGACAAGCATCCAGCAGGCGGCAGGGCTGCCCTTGCCCGTTGCATCCGGAACCGGAGGAGAACCATGGCCTTTGCCCAGAAATTCATCGTCGCCGATGATCATCCGCTCTTCCGTGCGGCCCTGACCCAGGCGTTGCGTCAGCTGGCGCCACAGGCCGAGATCGTCGAGGCCGATACCATGGAGGCCACTACCGAGGTGGTCACTCGACACCCGGACGCCGATCTGGTCCTGCTGGATCTGCACATGCCGGGGGCACATGGGTTCTCGGGGCTGATTCAGCTGCGCGGCCAGACGCCGGACATCCCGGTGGCCGTGGTGTCCGGTAGCGATGAGCTGCATGTGGTGCGCCGCTCCATCGACTACGGAGCTTCCGGCTTCATCCCCAAGTCGGCCTCGCTGGCGCTGATCGCCGAGGCCGTCGGCGAGATCCTGGATGGAGAAGTCTGGTTGCCGGAGGACATGGCCGAGGCCCTCGGCGAGTCCGATGAAGAGGATGCCCGTTTTGCCGAGGCCATCGCCTCGCTGACCCCGCAGCAGTTCCGCGTGCTGAACATGTTGACCGAAGGGCTGCTCAACAAGCAGATCGCCTACGAGCTCAATGTCTCCGAGGCCACCATCAAGGCCCACGTCACCGCCATCCTGCGCAAGCTCGGCGTACACTCCCGCACCCAGGCGGTCATCGCCGCCCAGAAGCTCGAAGTCGAACCGCCGAAGGTGGAGGAGTCCTGAGCGTCGGTCAGGCCAACGCTCAGGAGCTGTAAGCCGTAAGCTTGAAGCGATAAGTTCGCCTGGCTCCTGGCCGGGCATCTACGTAGGGGCGAGTCGCGAGCTACGAGCTACGAGCTACGAGCAGAAAATCGCTTTACCACTGCCCTTGTCTCCTTGAGCGGCATCGGCACGCTATGCTCGCTTCTCGCTTCTCGCTTCTCGCTTCTCGCTTCTCGCTTCTCGCTTCTCGCTTCTCGCTTCTCGCTTCTCGCTTCTCGCTTCTCGCTTCTCGCTTCTCGCTTCTCGCTTCTCGCTTCTCGCTTTCCTGCGCGTCAGCAGGGCGTGCCGTACGGCGTGGCTCGGCGTCTCAGCAGCGTGCCGCTGACGAGTACCAGCGCTACTGCCTCCAGCGGGGCCGGTGTCGCGAGCCCGAGCAGCAGCAGGACAAGCGCCAGGCAGGGCAGCCTCCAGCGTGCTCCACCCTGCAGGCAGTACCTATCCCGGATCATCCACAGGGTCGCCGCCAGCAAGGCCAGCGCCAGGCTCAACACCTGGTTGCCGAGCGCGGCCGCCCCCGGGTCCTGGATCATCAGGTGCATGCTGGCACCGGCGGCGGCGATGGTGCTGAAGACGATGAAGTGCCCGTACCCCCATATCATGGCGCGCCCGGTAGCACTGCTGTCGAGGTGGGGGCCATCGGTGAAGTAGAGGCCCCATATCGAGCAGGCGATGACGACCAGGAGCAGGCCATGCCAGAGGTGCTGAGCATCCAGCGAGGGCGGTGCAGGTGCTGACTGGAGCGTCAGGACGATGGCCGCGAAGCACTGCCCCAGCACGATCAGGGTAAAGCGGCCATGGCGCGACATGATATGCCCGCGATGCCAGGTGGTGGGGGCGTGACGTTCGGCCATCAGCGGCACGCCAAGTTCTCCGACCATGCCGACCAGAAAGAGGGGCAGGAAGAGGCTGGCCGACGGCAGGATCCCTGTCATGGTCGTGAGCCAGTAGACCTGCATCAGCGTAATGCCCACCGCATAACGGCGTGCCGTCGTCCGGTGCTGCGGGTCACCCCGACCGGCACCGATCCACAACAGGACCATGGCGAGGCGCATGACGCAGAAGCCGGCCAGGACCAGCAGCAGGGGGCTGCGCGTGAAGACCGCATCGATACCGGCGGCCAGCATCAGGGCGCCGAACATGGTCACCATGGTCAATAGCCGAAAGGCCGGGGAGTGATCGTCATAGGCCGAGGCAAACCAGGTGTAGTTCATCCAGGCCCACCAGATCATGAAGAAGTTGCACAGGTAGTCGACCAGGCCCGCCGTGGTGCGTCCGGCCTCGATGCCGTCGACCAGCCCCTGTGCGGCCATGCCGATGGCGACCACACTGGCCAGGTCGAACAGGAGTTCCAGTGGGGTGGCACCCCGCTGGGGTTCATTCGGGTCGCGTGGCGTAAAACGCAGGTCAATCATGAGCCGGAACCTTGTGCTCGCCAGGAGATCGCGTCATCCGCTCAGCGGCCGGCCGCTCGGCTGGCCTGCAGGGTGCGCGTCAGCAGGGCGCGCAGTGCGGCGGGGCGCAGCGGTTTCAGCAGCAGGTGGTAGCCGGCGCGCTTGACGGTTTCGGCGACTTCCTCGGTACGGTCGGCGGTGATCACGATTCCCGGCACATTGCCGTCCAGTCGTTCGCCCAGTGCCTCCATGGCCATCAGGCCGGTGACTTCATTGTCCAGGTGGTAGTCCGCCAGGATGGCATCGGGGTCGCTGTCCAGATGCCGCAGTACCGACTTGGCGCCGCCGATCGAGGTGGCGGTGAAGACTTCACAGCCCCAGCCCGTGAGCATGGCCTTCATGCCTTCCAGCGTCATGGATTCATTGTCGATGCAGACGATACGCGTGCCGGCCAGCTTGTTGCCGGCGCGGCGGGGCTTGTGTTCCTCGAGGTGCTCCTGGGCGCGGGCTTCGACCATCGGCACGCTGATGCTGAACATGGTGCCGACGTCCTCCGTGGAGCGCACATTGATGGGGTGCTCCAGGACCCGGCACATGCGTTCGGCGATGGACAGGCCCAGTCCGAGCCCTTTCTCGTTTTCCTTGTGACGCGAGGCCTGATCGAGTCGGCGGAACTCCTGGAAGATCTCGGTCTGCTTGGCCTCGGGGATGCCCGGCCCGGTATCCCAGACCTCGATGCTGAGCCGCTCGCCGTGACGCCGGCAGCCCAGCAGGACGCGGCCTTCCTGGGTATAGCGCAGGGCATTGGAAAGGAAGTTCTGCACGATGCGCCTGAGCATCTGGGGATCGCTGTCGACCCAGGCGCGACTGGCCACGACCACCAGGTCGAGGCCGCGCTCTTCGGCCATGACCTCGAACTCGGCGCGCAGCGGGCGGAGGATATCCGCCAGGGCGAAGTGATTGCGCCTGGGCGTGAGGGCACCGGCGTCGAGCTTGGAGATATCGAGCAGGGTGCCCAGCAGCTCTTCCGCGGCCTGCAGGGAGTTGTCGATGTGGCCGATGGTGCGTTTCATGTCATCGGCGTCCATATCCTGGGTCAGGGCCGAGGTGAACAGGCGTGCCGCATTCAGTGGCTGCAGCAGGTCATGGCTGGCGGCGGCCAGGAAGCGGGTCTTGGAGGCGTTGGCATCCTCGGCCACCTGCTTGGCCTGGCGCAGGGCCTGTTCGGCTTCGGCGCGCACCCGGTTTTCCTGGCGCAGGGCGGCGTTGGCCTCGGACAGCGCCTGGGTGCGCTCGCGGACCCGTTCCTCGAGGGTCTCGTTGGTTTCCTGAAGCGCGATCTCGGCCCGGCGGCGCTCGGTAATATCCTGGTAGAGCGCGAAGAAGCCGAGGATGGCGCCGCTGTCGCCGAAGTGTGGCGTATAGGTCACCAGCATGTAACGCAGGCCTTCGGGCAGCTGCAGCGAGACCTCGAAGTTGACACGCTCGCCCTCCAGGGCGCGCTCGATCCAGGGGGCCCTCTCGCGTGCCATCGGCTCGGGAATCACGCTGTGCAGGGGGTGGCCGATGACCTCGTTGCGGTCGATCTGGAAGGCCTGCTCATAGGCACGGTTGGTGAAGAGGTAACGGCAGTCCTTGTCGAAGTAGGCGATCAGGGCCGGCACATTGTCGGTGTAGATGCGGATATTGTTTTCCGAGCGGATCAGCGCCTCTTCGGTGCGTTTCTGCTGGGTGATGTCCTGATAGGTGTAGACGAAGCCGCCACCGGGCATGGGGTTGCCCTGAACCTCGAGCACACTGCCGTCCTGGCGATAGCGCACATAGCGATGAGGCTGGCCTTCGCGAATGTTGTCGAGCAGCAGCTTGACGTGCTCCTCGGGATCCCCGGGGCCGTATTCGCCGTTGTGAGCGTTGTACAGGAAGATGCGATCGATGGGCGCGCCCACCCGGATCAGGTGGTCGGGGAAGCGGAACAGTTCCAGGTAACGCTGGTTCCATACCACCAGGCGCATGTTCTGGTCGATCACGCCGATGCCCTGGTTGATGTTCTCGATGGTCGCCTGGAGCAGGGCGCGATTGAATTCCAGTACCTGGGAGGCCTCGTCGACGATGGAGATGACGTCCGAGATGCCGATGCCGCGCCCCTGCAGGGCCGAGTTGACGACGATGCGCGCCGAGGAGGCGCCCAGCACCGAGGCCAGGAAGCGCTCGGTGAACTGAATGACGTCGATGGAGGCGCGGGTGTTGTCGTCCAGCGGCTTGCCGATGCGGCGCGCATAGTCGTCGAAGGCGCGGCCGACCTGATCGGCGCCGAGGAAACGCTCGCACAGGACCTTGAGGTCGCCCACCGTGGTGGCGCCGGTCCAGGGGCGATTGACCGAGGTCTGACGCGTCTCGACGCTGTCGACGAACAATGATGCCTGAATGCGCTCGACCACCCGCTGCGGGGTCATCTGCGAAACGAAGATGTAGGACACCAGGTTGACGCCCAGCGAGAGCATCACGCCATGGGTGAAGTCGTCCCCCACGTTGAGCCCGAACAGTGCCGTGGGCGACAGCCAGCCGACATTCAGTGGCCCGCCCTGCAGCCAGGCCTGGGGCAGTACGCCGGCGGCGATCAGGTCCGGCATCAGCAGGCTGTAGGCCCAGATGGCGAAGCCGGCGTTCATGCCCACGATCACGCCCAGGCGATTGCCGCGCTTCCAGTAGAGGCCCCCGATCAGGGCCGGGGCGAACTGGGCGGCGGCGGCAAACGACAGCATCCCAATGGCGGCCAGCGAGCTGAAGTCGCCGAGCAGCTGATAGACGCCATAGGCCATGGCCAGGATTGCGCCGATGGTGATGCGCCGTGCGCGCAGCACCAGGCGGCCGTAGTCGCGGGCCTTGGTGTCGAACCAGCGCAGCCGGAACAGGGCCGGAATGACGATCTCGTTGGAGATCATGATCGATACCGCTACCGCAGCGACGATGACCATGCCGGTGGAAGCCGAAAAGCCGCCGATGAAGGTCAGCAGGGTCAGCCACTCGCTGCCCGCTGCCATGGGCAGGGCCAGCACGAAGGTATCCGGATCCACGCTGCCATCGGAGAAGACCGTCAAGCCGGCGGCGGCAATGGGCAGCACGAAGAAGCCGAAGGCCACCAGGTAGAGCGGGAACAGCCAGCGTGCCTTGGACGCATCGTCCTTGTGGGTGTTCTCGACCACGGCGACATGGAATTGCCGCGGCAGGCAGAGGATGGCGAGCATGGCCAGCAGGGTCTGCGCCCAGAAGCCCTGACCGAAGTCCTGCTGGGCGAGCTGGCGCTGCAGCTCGAGCTGGATGTCGGCGAAGGCCAGCAGGTCGCCCAGGCCATCGAACATGCCCCAGGTGACGTAGGCCCCCAGGGTCAGGAAGGCCACCAGCTTGACCAGTGATTCGAAGGCGACCGCATGAATCAGGCCTTCGTGGTGCTCGGTGGCATCGGTGTGACGGGTACCGAAGAGGATGGCGAAGGCGGCCATGACCAGGGCGACATAGAAGGCCGTGTCGCCGAACAGCGGGGCTCGAGTAATATCCGAGGCATCGGTGAGCACGCTGAAGGAGGTCGAGACCGCCTTGAGCTGCAGCACGATATACGGAAGGGTTCCGATCAGCGCCACCAGGCTGGCGAAGGCGGCGAGTGACTGGGTCTTGCCGTAACGCGAGGCGATGAAATCGGCGATCGAGGTCACGTTCTGATGCTTGGCGACGCGAATCATCTTCGCCAGGACCGGCCAGAACAGCAGAAAGGTGAGGATCGGGCCGACGAAGATGCTGGCGAAGGACCAGCCGGAGGTCGCGGCCTGGCCCACGGCACCGTGAAAGGTCCAGGACGTGCAGTAGATGGCCAGCGCCAGGCTGTAGATGATCGGACGTCGGCTCGTCGCCCCGCGCTCCTTGGCCATGCGATCACCGCGCCAGGCGATGGCGAAGAGCACGGCAACATACAGCAGAGAAACGAGGATCAGTAGCCAGCCAGCGAACATGTGCGCCTCCCTAGGATAGTGGCGCCATTCTAGCAGGCCATGAGGCTATCCAGCTTCCCGGTGTAACAGGGACGCCAGGCGCTGACGGCATTCCGGCACCGCCAGCCAGGGCGCGCGTCTTGTCAGGGCTGGGGACTGCCGGATTCCCCGCGGCAGACATGCCGATACAGCGGATCCTCGGCCCCCAGGCGACGCCGCTCGTCGATCTGCGGGCGTTGCTGCTGCTTGCCGAGCGGCACCAGTTCACGCTTGTCACAGTTCAGCAGATACCCCTGATGTACCACCGACTGGCCGGGGCCCGACGTGAAGCGATACAGCCGGAACTGGGCGAGGGTCTGCCCGTCAGCCTGGCTGAGGCCGAGATCATCCTGGTCCACCACCGTGAAGGACGTGGTCATCGGTAGCAGGTAGGTCCAGGGGCGCCACAAGGCAGCTTCCTGGCTGGTGGATATGACCCGCGCCGACTCGGGAAGTTGCTGTCGCGTGTGTTCATACCAGCCATATTCGTGCTGGATCTGATAGCCGAGCATGCCGAGGCCTGCACACACCGGAACGATCCAGCGGGGGAGACGCTTGCCGCTCAACGAACGCAACAGCAGTCCAATGCCCGCGGCGCCCAGGCCGGCGAAGACAGCGGCGATCAAGTGCCAAATCATGTGGAGTTCCCTGACGCTGATCGGGCTTCCCGAAGGAAGCCCGATGCAAGGTGATGGTCGGCGCCACGCGTGGCGCCGTTGTGGGGGGATTATGACTCAGTGGTTGCTGGCGGTGCCAGCGCCTTTCGGGTAGCGAACGCTTTCGACCAGGTCCTGGATCTCCTGCGGCGGTTCGGCCGTCATCCGCGACACGCTGAAGGCCACCGCGAAGTTGATGATGGCGCCCACGGCCCCGATGGACAGCGGCGAAATGCCCAGCATCCAGTTCTCCGGCGTGTCCGCCAGGTTGTTGGTGCCCGGAATGAAGAACCAGCCCTTGTAGATGAAGATGTACACCAGGGTGAAGATCAGGCCACTCAGCATGCCGCTGATCGCCCCGGTGTTGTTCACCCGCTTGGAGAAGATCCCCATCATCAGCGCCGGGAACAGCGATGCCGCCGCGATACCGAAGGCCAGTGCCACCACCTGGGCAGCGAACCCGGGCGGGTTGGCCCCGAGGTAGGTGGCGACGATGATGGCCACCGACATCGATATCCGGGCTGCCATCAATTCGCCCTTCTCGCTGATGCGCGGGTTGATGGCCCCCTTGATCAGGTCATGGCTGATGGCCGAGGAGATGGCCAGCAACAGACCGGCGGCCGTCGACAGGGCGGCGGCGAGACCACCGGCGGCGATCAGGCCGATGACCCAGCCCGGCAGGTTGGCGATTTCGGGGTTGGCCAGTACCAGGATGTCGTTGTTGACGGTCAGCTCGTTGCCTTCCCAGCCACGCTGTTCGGCGGTGGAAGCGAAGGACTCGGACTCGTTGTAGAGCTGGATACGGTCGTCGTTGTTCTTGTCCTCGTACTCGATGAGGCCGGTTTCCTCCCAGGTGCGAATCCACTCCGGGCGGTCCGCGTAGAGGATCGGATTGGCCGTTGCCTCTTCGGCACTCTCGACCTGGCTGGCCATTTCCGGATAGACCGTAGTGGCGATGTTGAGGCGAGCCATGGAGGCCACGGCCGGCGCGGTCAGGTAGAGCAGGGCGATGAACACCAGCGCCCAGCCGGCCGACCAGCGTGCGTCCGCCACCTTGGGCACGGTGAAGAAGCGGATGATGACGTGGGGCAGGCCGGCGGTACCGATCATCAGCGAGAGGGTGAACAGCACCATGTTGAGCTTGTTGTCGACATCGGCGGTGTACTCGTTGAAGCCCAGGGCGGTCACCACTTCATTGAGCTTGGCCAGCAGCGGCATGCCCGATTCGCTGTGCTCGGAGAACAGGCCCAGTGGTGGGATCGGGTTATCGGTCAGCTCCAGCGAGATGAAGATGGCCGGAATGGTGTAGGCGATGATCAGCACGATGTACTGCGCCACCTGGGTATAGGTGATGCCCTTCATGCCACCCAGCACCGAGTAGAAGAAGATCACCACGGCGGCGATCAGCAGGCCGGTCGTCGCCTCCACTTCGAGAAAGCGCGAGAAGGCCACGCCGGCGCCGGCCATCTGGCCGATGACATAGGTCACGGACGCCACGATCAGACAGACCACGGCCACCATGCGGGCCGGCTTGCTGTAGAAACGATCGCCGATGAATTCCGGCACCGTGAACTTGCCGAACTTGCGCAGGTAGGGGGCCAGCAGGGTGGCCAGGAGCACATAGCCGCCGGTCCAGCCCATCAGAAAGGTCGAGTTGGCATAACCACCGGCGGCGATCAGGCCGGCCATGGAGATGAAGGACGCGGCGGACATCCAGTCGGCACCAATGGCCATGCCGTTGGTGATGGGATGAACACCGCCGCCGGCGACGTAGAAATCCTTCGTCGAACCGACCTTGGCCCAGATGGCAATGCCGATATAGAGGGCAAAGGAGGCGCCCACGAAGAGGATGTTGATGGCAAATTGACTCATGGGGTTACTCCTCGAGCCCGAACTGTTTGTCCAGGCAATTCATCTTCCATGCATAGAAGAAGATGATGCCGATGAAGGTCAGTATGGAGCCCTGCTGGGCGAACCAGAAGCCCAGGTCGGTACCGCCGATGGCGATGCCCGAAAGCAAGGGCCTGAGTAGAATGGCGGCGCCGTAGGACACCAGGGCCCAGACGACGAGACAGCCGGCTATCAGCCGCAGGTTGGCTGCCCAGTAGGCTTCGGCATTGCTTTTTTTCTCATCCATTGTGTTGCTCCCCGTTTTGTTGTGTGAGCCACAAATCCTGGCTCTCCTGTCGACCGGTGCGCTGCTGGTTTGTATCGAGAATTCTTGTCCGAAAAGCCAGCAAAAACTCGAGAGGCTGCGTACTTGGTTCTCTCGTTATCCAGCCGACCGAGCGTGAAAGCCTTCTTTATATGGCCCGCCAGTAGTGCCTGGGTAATGCTGGTCAATGCATTGAAAAAATAAATCCTCTACTTTGGTATCAGGTAATGGGGCCTGATGAAGTCGTTTTTGGCGTTTTGTTGTTTATCAGTGTTTTATAGTAGGTTTCGGGGGTGGCGGGATATGGTCCTTAAGTCGATATGGGACCATGGTATAGGTGGGATGCCGGCCGAATGAAAGGGAAACTGGAGGGCAGGGTATCCTTCTGCACCGCCAGGGGTACGACTTCGGCATATAACACCATGGTATGGATTCTTTAGCCGGGTCGCTGCTTGCTAGTCTGTGGCTGGATACAGGCTAGCTCATTGCTGTCGGTCGGGTGCTTTCATCGCCGTCCAGGCCTGGCGGCTCAACTCCCATGGCGCGAGGCCCAGCTCATGGTCGATATCGATCTGTCCCAGCCCCCGTTCTCGCTGCTCGACGATGCCGGACAGCAGCGAGTCCGGACACACCTCGGGTCGGCCGACTTCGCACAGGGCGATATCATTCTCGAGGCAGGCGAGGCCGCCGAGTCGCTGTTCGTGATCGCAGAGGGCAAGGTGGCAGAGCTGGATACGTCCCGACGGGGTGATGTCGAATGCATCGGCCGCTACACCACCGGCGACCTGTTCGGGGCCATCAGCCTGTTGCATGGGCAGAGCCGCTATCGGTTTCGAGCCGACCAGCCGACCCACTGCCATCTGCTGCCCCGGGCCGAGTTCCTGGCCTTGTGCGATGAATATCCGGCCTTTGCCGAAAGCTTTCGGCGTAGCCTGGCGCACAAGACTCGCCTGCTGGCGGCCCAGCGAGCCGCGGGAGGCTCGGTGATGGCCGGGGCCATGCTGACCCGGGCACGGGAGTGCATGCGTCAGCCACGAAAGCTGCCGGCGGAGGCGAGCATCCATGATGCCGTCGCGGCACTGGAGGCGTGGCATGTCGACAGCCTCCTGGTCGAGCGCCACGACGCCGTGGGCATGATCACCAAGACCGACCTGCTCAACGCCCTCGTGTTGCGGCAGTATCCGGCGGATACCCCGCTCGCGCGGATCGCCAATTTCACCTTGATCAGCATGCGGCCCGACCAGTATCTGTTCGAGGCATTGGTCACCATGACACGGCATCGCATCGAGCGTGTGGTGGTCATGGAGGATGGCGCCCCTCTGGGGGTGGTGGAGCTCACCGATGCCTTGAGCCATTTTTCCAGCCACAGTCATGTGGTCAGTCTGCAGATCGAACGCGCGGAGGATTCACGCGACCTGGCGGAGGCCAGTCGCCAGTTGCCGAGCCTGGTCCGCGGGCTGGCTGCCCAGGGTGCCAAGCCGCGCTTCATCATGGCGCTGCTGGCGGCCTTGAACGGTCGCATCATGGCCAGGACCTGGCACTTCCTGATCGATCCCCGCTATCGGACGGCGAGCTGCCTGATGGTCATGGGCAGCGAGGGGCGTGGCGAGCAGGTGCTCAAGACCGACCAGGACAATGGTCTGGTGCTGGAGGATGGGGTGTCCTGGCCCGAGTGCGGGGCACAGATGCAGGCGTTCAGCGATGCACTGCTCGAGCTGGGTTACCCACCCTGTCCGGGCGGCATCATGGTCTCCAAACCGCAGTGGGTCGGCACCGTCAGTCAGTGGTGCGAACGCATCGAGGGCTGGGTGCAGCGCGGTGATGCGGATGCCCTGATGAATCTGGCCATTCTGTTGGATGCCCATGCCATGGCGGGCAACCCGGTGCTGCTGTCGCGACTGCGTGAGACGCTCCTCGAGCGCTGCAGCGGCAACGAGATTCTATTGTCGCACTTCGCGCGGCCGGTACTGCGTTTCGCGACCCCCTTGACCCTGTTCGGTTCCCTGAAGAAGCCACGGCAGGGCATCGACATCAAGAAGGCCGGCATCTTTCCGCTCGTGCATGGGGTTCGCGTCATGGCGCTGGAGCGTCATATCGGCCTGACCTCGACCCTCGAGCGACTGGATGCGCTGGTCGCCGATGGGCGTCTCGAGGCGCGCTTCGCCGATGACCTGGGCGAGGCCCTGTCGCTGTTCACCGAGTTGCGGCTCAAGCAGCAGCTGGCGCATCTCGATGGCCTGGCCGATGACCCCGACAGGGTCGTCGTGCAGGCGCTTTCCTCGCTGGAACAGGACCTGCTGCGTGAAGCCCTGCACATCGTCAAGGAATTCAAGCAGCGACTGTCGCATCGCTATCATCTCGAATATGGCTAGGCGGTCATGCCTGCCAGGGAGTGTGCTGCCGATGTATCGGATAGCGTCCGGGCAGGCCAATGACCGCTACCGACCGGGGGCATGGATGTTCAAGGTATTGCGTCGCGTCGTCGACCGTCGTCGTCACGCCGATAGCCAGTATGGCTGGTTGTTCCAGCCTTACATGGGCGACGAGATGGTCGCCCTGGCGCTCGCTGGCGGGGCGGCCCGCGGTGGCCCCGGCGCTCTGGCCATGGCGGCGGTCTGTGTGCAGGGCGATCAGGTCCAGGCGCGTGATGCGCTGGCCCTGAATCTGCCCGCTGACAGGGTGGCGGAAGCTCGGCGCCTCCAGGAGGAGGATGGTCTGCAGCGGTGCGCCGAGGATCCATCGCGCGAGGCTTTGGAAGGCTTGTTGAACTTCGTCGGCAATCGTCCCCTGGTCATCTGGTCGCCACAGCCTGAGCTGGGCCGGCTGAATTGCTGGCTGCGGCCACGCTTCGGCTTCGATCTGCCCAATGCGACAGTGGATGTGGCCCATCTCTATCAGCGTCGTCAGCACTATTGGCATCCACAACTCGAACGTCGCCCGGACTTTGCCGAGGCCGCCCAGCGCCTGGGGATTGTGCTGCCGGAGTCATGGACGCTGCGCGACGAGGCGGTGGCCACGGCGCGCCTCTACCTCGGCCTGGTGCATCGCGAAGTCCCGCGCTGGCGGGGCGGTTGACGGGCGCATTTCGCCACTCCTGCCAGGCAGTGGTAGAATCCACGCCATCGAATTCAGCAACTGTCCTGGCAGCGCCGAGATCATGCAAGATGCCGTAATGACCGAGACCCCCGACCAGCCTGATGCCACTCACAATGGCGCAGGTGATGCCGCCCGCACCAGGCGCGAGTTCAACAAGCTTCAGAAGCGCCTGCGGCGACTGGTGGGCAACGCCATCATCGATTACGACATGATTCGCGAGGGCGACAAGGTGATGGTCTGCCTGTCCGGTGGCAAGGACAGCTACACCATGCTCGAGATCCTGCGCAATCTGCAGCGCAATGCGCCGGTCGACTTCTCCCTGGTGGCGGTCAATCTCGACCAGAAACAACCCGGCTTCCCCGAGCATGTACTGCCCGAGTATCTGGACGGTATCGGCGTGGATTATCACATCCTCGAGCGGGATACCTATTCGGTGGTCAAGGAAAAGACACCGGAGGGCAAGTCCACCTGTGCACTCTGTTCGCGGCTGCGGCGTGGCTCCCTGTATGGCTATGCCGAGGAGATCGGCGCCACCAAGATCGCCCTCGGCCATCATCGGGAGGACATTCTCGAGACGCTGTTTCTCAACATGTTCTTCGGCGGCAGCCTCAAGTCCATGCCGCCCAAGCTGTTGTCCGACGATGGCAAGAACATGGTCATCCGGCCGCTGGCCTATTGCCGGGAAGCCGATATCGCTGAGTTCTCGCGGCGCATGGAGTTTCCCATCATCCCCTGCAACCTGTGCGGCTCCCAGCCCAATCTGCAACGCCAGGTGGTCAAGCAAATGCTGGCCGACTGGGAAGCCAGTCACCCCGGGCGCCTCGAGAGCATGTTCAAGGCAGTGACCAATGTCGCGCCGTCGCAACTCGCCGACCGCGAGCTGTTCGACTTTGCCGGACTCGAGGAAAAGCAGGCGCGGATGCAGGCGGCGCGAATCGACTTCACCGAGCTTTAAGGACAACACTGCTTAAATGCCTGCGCATGCAAATCGCTGCGTTGCGTGGTGCTCGAAAGCTCGCCTAACTATTTGTTATGTCTCGCTTTCTGTGCTCCGTGCGCCTTGCGCTTCACTATGCTCGGGGATTTATGCAGCGTGTCCTAAGAGCCCTATCGACTGTCAGGACTGTACAGGAAGGCGCCATGTCATCTGATTCTTCAGCGGAGTCTGCCGCCGGGTCCTTGCCCGTGCTCGATGCGGCCGCTCTGGCGCGCAGCATCGAGGCGGGCGAACAGGGCCGCTGGTGGCTCGACGCCCTGGGGCCCCTGCAGGTGGAGGGCGAATGCCGTCTGGGCAGGCTGCTGCTGACCCATGGTGCCGGGGCCGGTCAGGACTCGGCCTTTCTCGTCGCGCTGCGTCAGGCCCTGGCGCAGGCGGGTATCCAGACGCTGGCCATCGAATTCGCCTATCTACGTCGCATGCGCCACGAGGGCCGTCGGCGGCCGCCGCCGCGCGTCGAGCGTCTGGTCGATGAACTGGCCGGCTGGCGCGACACCCTGACCGAGCATCTGGCAACTCCGCCGTGGCTGGGCGGCAAGTCGATGGGCGGACGTGTGGCCAGCATGCTGGCGGCGCGGGATGGCGCCCCTGGCCTGGTGCTGTGTGGTTACCCCTTCCATCCCCCGCGTCGCCCGGCGACGCTGCGCCTGGATCACTGGCCAGCTCTGGCCTGTCCGACCCTGGTGGTGCAGGGCGAGCGTGACCCCTTCGGCACCCGGCAGGAAGTCGCCGACTACGACCTGCCGGCTGTGGCCGAGCTGCAGTGGCTGGCGGATGGTGAGCATGACTGGCGGCCGAGGCGTCGCTCGGGGCATGATCAGGCGTCACTGATTCGTCAGGCGGCCTGTGGCATTGCCGATTTCATGCAGCGCCACGGCTGAGCCACAGAAGCGCACCATGCGTCGGGGCCTGCCTCAAGTGGATGATTGAGCGGCGGTTATGGCGACACGCCGGAAGAGGCAGGCAAAAAAACGCGTTGACAAAAAACGCTTACCCTGTAGAATGCTGCGCCACGTGACCAGGGGTGGTTAGCTCAGCCGGGAGAGCACCAGCCTTACAAGCTGGGGGTCACAGGTTCGATCCCTGTACCACCCACCATGACGTCTGTCATGCCTGATCATGTAGCAGGAAGTGCAAGCGGACCGGTAGTTCAGTTGGTTAGAATGCCGGCCTGTCACGCCGGAGGTCGCGGGTTCGAGTCCCGTCCGGTCCGCCAATCATCCTGTATCGCGAGTCATATCGTGGACCGGTAGTTCAGTTGGTTAGAATGCCGGCCTGTCACGCCGGAGGTCGCGGGTTCGAGTCCCGTCCGGTCCGCCATGATGACAAGCGAACAATCTGTGCAGTAACGCGTGGGCGGTTAGCTCAGTTGGTTAGAGCACCAGCCTCACATGCTGGGGGTCACTGGTTCGAGTCCAGTATCGCCCACCACGCGGACCGGTAGTTCAGTTGGTTAGAATGCCGGCCTGTCACGCCGGAGGTCGCGGGTTCGAGTCCCGTCCGGTCCGCCATCTGCCCCGAATTCCGGACCCCGAGTCGCATGACTCGGGGTCTTTTCGTATGTGCCCTCGTATTTTCTCCGGCGGCGGGATCGCCTTCAGGCCAGTACCCGCTACGCTTTGAGCAGGCGCGCCGACGTTTCAGACACGGTGTAACCGCGCGCCGACTTTGGCACTTCCTCGCAGGATAATTGGCACCGCGCCTTCCACCGCCAGAGAAGAGTTTTCGCGGAACAATTGGCACCGCACCCGCATCAGCATTGAATCAGTCTACCGATCTAGCAGTGCATCTCGTTTTGGCAGGTACTCAAGGGCAATAATCTGATTGATGCGCCCGGCTCGGGACATCACTTTATCCAGCATATCATCAGCCCCTTCCACATCGCCCCGCAGGACCAAGCTGCCGCTATCAAGAGCTGAAACGATGCTCTCGGCGCGGGCGAGGTAGCGCGTGCGAGTGTCGCCATCCAGCGCGGTGCCGCCGAGCTGATCAGTGGCCAGCCTACAGACCAGCGCCGTCAGCGCCTCAATCTGCCTTGCCTGGTCGGCCAGAATCTCGTGCACATCGCCTACCTCGCGCTCGATACGGCGCCGGGCGGCGGCCTTGAGCTGTCGAATGGCTGGCAGCTCCAGAAGCGCCGCAGACATCTCATCATTGGACGGCTCGCGGCCCTCGACCGGAATGCTGGCACCCTTGTACCAACACACCCCAGCAGCATAGCCGAGCGACTCAGACCCTTGCGGTGCCGGCTGGGCGGGCGCTTCATCCGAGTCGGGCAGGTCAATCACAAAGAGGGGCATGATGCATCTCCCAGGGCTGGTCATAGATCACCGAGCGCACAAAGCCCTCGGCATTAGCGTGGCTGGCATGGGCCAGCCAGGAGTTGAGTTGCAAGGTGACGTCGCGGCTGCCGACCTCGCCGGTGGCATAATCGCGCCGCAGACGACGGACGCGGCGCTTGAAACGCTTCATACTGCCCTTGCGCAGTCGGCGATGGTGCGGCCACATGTGGTAGCCAACAAAGTCCAGTCCGCGTCCGCGCCGCGGGTGCACGGGGAACACGCAGGTCTTGTGGTTGGTTTCGAGCGAAAGGGTCTCGGCTAGCCACCACTCGAGGTGGATGCGCAGCTTGTGCAGACGCTTCTTGTCGGGGCTGATGATCAGCCAGTCATCCATGTACCGGATGTACCAGGGCTCGCCCAGGCGGCACTTTACGTACTGGTCGAGCGCATCCAGATAGACATTGGCGAGCAATTGGCTGATCAGGTTCCCGATTGGCATGCCCTGCCCCAGGAGCCCAGGCTCATGATAGCTGTCGATCATCTCATCGAGCAGCGCAAGGGTGCGCGGGCACTTGATCGCCCGGCGGATCAGGCGCTTGGCGTGACCGTGATCGATGCTGGCGAAGTATTTGCTGATGTCAGCCTTGAGCACATAGATTTGCCCATGCTTGCGTAGACACTCACCCAGCATCTCCTGGGCGCGGTCGGCAGCGCGATGGGTGCCCTTTCCTACACGGCAGGCGTAGCTGTCGCTGATGAAGCGACGTTCCCAAATCGGTTCCAGGACAGCGTACATGGCTTGCTGGAGCACCCGGTCGCGGAACTGGGTCAGCGCCGTGATACGCCGAGTCTTCGGCTCATGGACATAAAAATGCCGGTAGGGGCCGGTATGATAGCTACCCCAGTGGAGGTGGTTCAGCAAGTCGATGAGATTCTCTTCGAGGCGTTGCTCGAAGCGCATACAGCTGCGGCTGTCTCGACACCCCTTGCGGGCCCGCAAATAGCCTGCGTGCAGGGCGTCGAAATTGGCGTAACGGTCAAACAGAAACCCGTGGGTGCGCACGTCACGTCCTCGTGCTGATGAATGGTGCCGGCCGCGGGCTTCCGCTGTGGTACCACACGCCGCCGGCTGAGGCTTTTTCGCCACTCGGGCGAGGATCATGCATCCGTTTGATGGCGCTGGAAGCAAGCCCGTGAGCTCGCCCCTTCTGGCCAGTTCAAGCGCGAGAGCCGCAACCCAATGTTCGTATTCGAGTTCGAGCGCTGATTGTTGAGATTGAGCGCCGACAGGCCGGCGTTGCCCGCATTGCCGCGGTTGCCGCCGCGCCTGGGGAAGCGGAAACAAGTTAACGCATGACCCCTGCTACTCATGCCGGCGACGCCTCACTGCGCGCAGCGCTCTCCTGGCTTTGCGGCGTCGGTGGATTGTTCCGGATCCATTTCAGCCAACCGCCGACCATGCGCCCAATCTCGTGCAGATGCTCGGCCCAAATGTGGTACTTGCGGAACGGCAAAAACCCAAGATCCATGGCGATGCGGACGAGGCTGCGCAATAGGTCGAGCTCGGCATCGATCTCCTGCGCTGTGGTTTTCTTGTGATAGCGGCGATTGGTGATGACCACCTGGCGTAACAGCCGATACATGCACTGACGAATATCCGCCGCCAAGGTGTGCTTTTCGCTTTTCGGGAACTGCCGTAACACGCCATGCCCGTAAACGATCATTCGCTCGATCTTGAGCTTAATCTTCAGATCTTCCACTTACCTCCCTTAGCGCCGCTATCGCGGCGCAATCAGACTGCCGGTGTGCCGATGGCGGATCACACCAAACGCGAGAGCCGCAACCCAATGATCGTACGCGAGTGCGAGCGCTGACTGCTGAGAGCGAGCGCCGACAGGCCGGCGTCGCCCGCAGCGCCGCGGGCGCCGCCGCGCCTGGGGAAGCGCTCTCCATCCAGGTTCGTCCAAATACTGCCGTCCGGGTCGGCAACGCCGTTGGGCATCAGGAGCGCACGCCGAATGTTCTGAGGCGCCTGGGTCGACAGGCCAGACCAATTCGACGCGCCCGTATTCGGCATGTCGAAGCCGGTATCCTCCCACTCCGACTCGCTCGCACCTCTACCGCTGTCGGGCGCCATGAAGATACGGCCATCGACCATCTTGACGCCCCAAACCCATTCCCAGCGATTACCCACTAGATCGGCGATGCCGTTGGCCGCATTGTTGTGGCGCCAGGAATTGGGGCCGGTACCCAGTAGGGTGTATTCATCGTCATAGGGGTCATTATCGGGCTGACCTCTCTCGTGGAGATGGCTATGACTGCGGCCGTAGTCAGTGTTGCCGCGCGGCTGAAAGCCGTTCGCCATGCACCAGAACGCAACAGCGCTCCACTGCCAGTTGCTCATCAAGTCAAACCCTGATGCCTGCGCCATATTGTTAGCCTGATCCCAGTCGACTGATCGGCAGCCATTGCGGCGTGGCTGACTGACCAGCTCGCCGTTCACCTCGGCCGCCATATACATACCGACCAGCAATTCGGGCTTCCCGACAGAATCTTTCACGAACCCCTCATGAGTGCCATTACTCAGCTCACCACTCGGCACCAACTCCTCCCAGCGCAGCCTCGGGATAACAAACATGTGGCATGCTTGGCCGTTCGGCGTTCGCTCCAGGGTGCACGCACCTCCGGTAGCAGCCTCGAAGTTGGCCCGCTCGACATCCCGGACCAGAATGTCGAAGTTGGCCTCGAGGTTTTCGGCCGTATCGACAGCGCTCTGAGCGCTATCGGACGCCGATTGAGCTGAGGTAGCGGCGTCATCGCGAGCATCCCGGACAGCCTGGAGATCGCCATAAAGGTCCTCTGCACTATTTCGAGCAGCTAGCGCTGAGTCTGCTGAGCCAGATGCCGCCGAGGCACTGCTGTCTGCCGCTGTCGCCGATTGCTCAGCATTGGTCTCGGAATCCGACGCCGCCGAGGCACTGCTGGCTGCCGCGCTGGCGGACTGTCCGGCGTTGGTCTCGGAGCCCGATGCTGCCGAGGCACTGCTAGCTGCCGCTGTCGCCGATTGCCCGGCATTGGTCTCGGAGTCCGATGCCGCCGAGGCGCTGCTGGCTGCCGCTGTTGCTGATTGCCCGGCATTGGTCTCGGAGTCCGATGCCGCCGAGGCGCTGCTGGCTGCCGCCGTCGCCGATTGCCCGGCATTGGTCTCGGAATCCGACGCCGCCGAGGCGCTGCTGGCGGCTGCTGTTGCAGACTGGCTCGCTTGATCACGCAACTGCTGGCACTCCGAGACATATGCCTCGACAGCCGCTGCGCGGTCTTTGGCATACGCCGCCATCTCAACGGCACCGGACAGGCACGGCACGAACCGAGTGAGGTAGCCCAGACCATCGAGACCAGTATCCGGATCCGCATCATCGGTGTACGTCTGACCATCGCCACCGAACTCGCTGGGGAATGTGACTGAGCTGACCATTACAGGATCTCCATTAGCTTCATGGAATTGGAGTGAAAGCGCTGGTGTGGCTGCGTGAGAGGATCGAGCGACTCCAGGCGACCGATGAACGAGCGCGCCAGATTCGTAGGTGTGTTCGTGACGGAGTACGCAAACAACACTTCCCCGACGATATCTTCGGTGCGCTGCAGCCGGTACATGCGCAAGAACGCCTCATCCTCCAGCAGCCAGTCCAGATCGAACGCGACCGTACGCTTGGGGTCGACGCGATCGGCGTAGAGAGTGCGAGCCCGGTCCCGCGCCTCGGTCAGCTCAGTGCCTGAGTCGTAACCGAATTGAACGCCCAGAGACATGTTGTCGTTCGGTTGCCACGCATTGGCGAGAAAGGGCCTGCCAAACGTCACAGCACCGTCCAGGTTGCTGGGGTCGGATAGCTCAACGTGCACAGCCGCGCCGACCTGCGGCTCGTCGAACCACACGATGACAAGTGGCGGGTACGTCTCCCGGGCACCCTCATCGAGACGACGATTCCAGAAGTTGTCGTTACCCCAGATCACGTCATCCAGCCCGTACATCACGGGCCAGACATCTCGATACCCACTATCCCAGAGCTCATCGGTCCGAGCCTCGTCACGGTAGGCCCGCACACGAATGGTTGCCGTGGCGCTCAAGTTGTGTGCCGCCAGAGCAAACACCGCCATCGGCCGGCGGCGTGGCAGTGTGATAACGAACTGCGTGGCGGTCGTGTCCAGGCCCTGCGTCTTCGAAATCACGGCACGACGACCATCCTGGGCATGGGCGAGCGGGAGGGTCGGCACATAGTCACCGCCCGAGAGCTCGGCGTCATCGATGTAGTTCGGCCAGCCCAGGACCAGGCGGTTCGGGTCGAGCGCCATGTCACCCCCATAGATTGATGTTGAGTTCGCCGGTAATGGCGTCGATCCGGTACCCGGTGACCAGCATCACCCGACCATCGGCGTAGCCGTAGCGCGGCGTCTCGATCTCGATCCATTCCCCCACGGACAGCGACTGCAGCACGCTGACGCGCGCCGTCACTGTCACCACGTCGCGCCTAACGCCGAGCAGCTCGACCAGGTCATCGGCGATAGCTTGGGCGTGGCTGCGGGAGCCGAGCACACTGTCGATGGTGATCTCGTCCGCAAGAGGGTGACGGTCTGCTGTGGCCTGGCGCGTCGCCGACACAGGACGCGTCGTTCGTGCTAGCCGTGAGCGACGGGACTCCGGAACGTTGCCATTCAGGTCGGTCTGGGTCGTCTCGATGCGATCGGTATTCAGGGTCACCTTGCGGATCGGCAAACCGTTAGGCCCCGCACCATTCGCACTACGTTTGGCATCAATGATCTCGTAGTCATGCAGCGTCATGAGCGGCGTGCCGGGCGCCGTGATGCGGCGTATACGCAGCTCACCGGAAGCCACGGCGCTGATGTAGCCGCCGACGGATACCGCGATGCGGTCGAGCAGGTCGAGGGTGTTCGTGGCATCGGTAACGTAGAGGCGCACCGGGCCGGCCTGGTTGAGCGCGGTAACGTCGCCAGCCGCGATCGTCCAGCCGCGATCGGCCGCCAACTCAGCCGCAACATCGCCGGCGAGCGGCTGACTGGTGGTGGCATCAACGGTGACGGCGCCGCCCGCAGATAAGCCCAGGCGTACATAGCCCTGGTAGCTACGATATTTTCCTTCCGCCGGTGCGGTGGACTGCAGCTCGCTCAGCGAAGCGTAATCACCCTCGTCTTCCAACTCGCTACCCTGGTCGTAAACGGCTTGAACCTGGCAATCGCTGCGTGATGAGACCTGATAGATGAGCCTCGCGGTGTTGACCAGGTCCGGGGTGGCGTTGCGGGCTTGGCCGAATAGCAACGGCTTGGGCGACCCGCCAATATCGTCGTCGGCCCCCTCCAGGCCGTCCGGCAGGCTATTGTCGCCTGCGTAGACTTCATGCGGGTGGGACGTCTTCAGCGGTTCCAGCGGCTCGCGCAGTTTGATCGAAACCAGTCCCGGCTCGAAGGACAGCCGCGACACCGTGCCGGCCAACACCGTCTGCAATGTGCCGTCATGGCGCCGCAACATCATCTGCCGGCCATCCACGGCGTAGTCGGCCAATCCGTCAAGGGCGCCGTCCGCGTTGATCAGCGTGGTCTCGCCGTGGCCGCTGCGCCCCTGGTCCAGCAGCTCGCCGGCGTAGAGCCCCGCCTCGTACAGGCCCGGCTGCTCGATGCGAGGGTCATAGAAGGCATCGTCCGGGGCGTCATAGCGCCCCAGCGAATAGCGCAGCGTGGCCGGCTGGTCTTGCGCATCCAGAGCATCAATATCGATCAACCAGGTCATGTGCGCGCGTCCTCCAGTCGTTTATCCGCCGCCAACCGCGACAGCATCTTGTTACCTCGTTCAGTCGCGCGCTCGACGCGCCGGAAGCCTTCGCCACGCTGGGCCTGATCGCTCTGCGCATAGCGCCGCAGTTCCTCGAGCAGCCGCGTCATTTCGCGGTGCAGGGCGTTGGCCTCGCGCAGCAGCGCGTCGTCGCGGGACCCGCGTTGCAGAGACGATGGCGGCATGGGGGCAGCAGGTGCCGATGTGGGCGGTGCAGGCATGGGCGTGCCGCCTCTGTTGAGTGCCTCGAGCATGTCGCGCACGCCTGGCTGGCGGACAACTTCGCTGCGCACCACAAACTCATTGGCGTGCACGACCCCGGCTTCATCGTACTTGCCGCCAGGGCCGGTCCAGCCGCCGCGTGCAAAGCCCTGGACACCCCGGTTCTTCCACTCGTTCTTCCAGACACCGGCGATCGCGCGGATGCCACCCTGGTTGTGTGCGTTCGCAATCGTGATGGGCAGCCCAACCCCGGAGCCCCGGAACTCGCCACGGAATTGCTTGGCCGTGTGATAACCGATCGAACGGATCGCCGAGACGTCCTGATGGCGAGACATCGATACGCGCAGACCCCAGCTGGGGCTCCCGGCACGCTCGAAGAACTCACGCACTTTCCGCGTGTTGACTTCGATGCTACCGAGGGCCTTCATTTCTGCTGGCTTGAAGGCCACATTAGCGAGCACTTCGAGACGCTTGGTCCCTTCAGCGGCATTGATGACGGCCCACTCATCCTGGGAGAGATCCAGCCCGCCGCTGACGCGTAGCCGCCGGACGATGTTCTCTGCGTTCGCATCGAGCAGCTTGCGTTCACGACGGCTCAACTGCCCATCTCGCAGATAGGCCCGCATTGATGTCGTAAACTGATTACCGGACTCGAGCGCCAGTTTTCGGACGTTGCGATTGAACCCGCGCGCCATTACGCCATCGACGACGGTCGTGTAGGCATTGCCGGCGCTGAACACCAACTCACGAACCGAGGACGACACACCGCCGTTGAGAGCTGCATTCACGGCGACGCTGTAGTCATTACCCGAGCGCAGCGCCAAACGCCGGTTGTCAGCGCTCAAATCACTCTTGAGGATGTTCTGCACGTGCACGGCATATCGATTGGCCGATGACAGGGCCATGCGCCGATCGCCCGCACTGAGATCCTTTCGAACGGCCAGATCCAGCCAGGTCTGATAGGTATTGCCGTTATTCAGCGCGAGGCGCCGGTTATCGCGTGAGATGTTGCTGCGAACCGCCAGATCCAGCCACGCCCGGTATTCGTTGCCGGCTGATAGGGCCAAACGACGATTATCGGCACTGATGTCGGCGCTCAACGTCAGTGCAATGCTGGCCGCGTAATCGTTGCCGCGCTGTAGTGCCAGGCGCCGCGTGCCTGGGGCTAGATCCTTCTCCAGCACGTTGCTGACATACACCGCATAGTCATTGGCGGATTGCAGGGCCAGCTTCCGGTTATCCGGCGAGAGCTCATCGCTGCGTACGGCGAGATCCAGCCAAGTCTGGTAGTCGTTGGTCGAACCCAGGGCCAGCCGGCGATTGCCGGCGGTGAGGTCTTCCCGAACCACCAGGTCCAGCCAGGTCACATAGGAGTTGCTGGCTTCCAGCGCAAGTCGGCGATGATCAGGGTCGAGCTCGTTGCTGCCGACCAGGTAGTCGATCGTCGCGCTCAACTGATGAGCACGGGTCTGCAGGATGTTGCGCAGGTCCGCAGGCAGCCCCTGGGCATTGGCAGCAAACTCAATCAGGCTGCCAATGCGGTAGCGAGTGTCAAAGATGGCGCTCTCGATCTCGCGTGGCAGATCCTCGGTGATGGCCGAGCGGAACTCCTGGGCCAGAAATTCCTCGGCACTCAGCCGCTCCGGCAGCTCGGCGAGTTCCGACTTGATGCCATCCACGACCGATGCCGTCTCACCGCCGCTGCCGCTCCAGCCCTTTTGCGCCTCAATGAAACGGTCAGCGTATTGCGTGATCGATCCGAGAGCGTCGCGGTCGCCGGAGCGCGCTGCTGCAAGCTGCTCGCGATACGCCTCAGACGCGGCCGCCAACTGGTCTCCGGGTGAGGCCAGCCCGCGATCCGTGGACTCCATCTGATCGATCCAGCTATGAATCGTCGTCGCAAAGCCAGCCAGCTCTTCCTCGGCATCACGCAGCGCCTTGGCGCGCTCTTCCGCTTTTTGCTTCGCTTCGTCTTCCGCGTCGGCCGCGTCCTGGAGGGCCCACATCCGCTCTTTCAGCGGCCGCAGGCTCTCATCCATCGATGCCAGCTCATGTTCGCGCTCGCGCCGCAATGCCTCTTCCTCACGGCCTTGCAGCCGGAGGATCTCGATATTCATCCGGGCGCGTTGATCGGCGAGGCGTGATGCATCGGCCTGGTCGTTGATCGAGTCTGCAGCGCCGTTCGCGGCGACAGAAGCGGCTTCTGACGACGAGCGGATCTCATTCAGTGCGTCGCTGACCGTCATCGAGCCGGATTCAATGGCCTCCACGTAGTGGTTCAGCCCGGCCTCGTCCGGGTCTCGCTTGAGCACATCGTTATAGATGGATGTCACGACGTCTTTGACACTGCCGGCAACTTGGGCGAACGCAGGGGCCAGCTGCAGTAGCTGCGCGTAGGCCTCCTGGCCAGCCTGGGTATTCAGCTTCTGAGCTTCCACCAGCTGCCGATACTGGGCCTTTGTTGTGGGAATCTCATCAGTGATACCGCGCAGCGCTTCATAGACGTCGCTATAGCTGTTGGCGGCTTTCTCGACATCAGATGTGTATGTCTGGAAGAACTGCGACTGAAGCTGCTGAAGGCTCTTCGACCCTCCGACCATTTCGGCAATGTTGCCTGCTGCCACCAACGCATTATCCGCCGTCGCGTTGAACTGCAGGTTGAGCTGCTCTGTCGCGTTACTAATGACGCTGAATCCGCCGACCATGTTTTCCATCTTGGCCGCGAACTCTTCTGTAGGCAGTTCGGTGATTTCGTCGTTGAATGACCGACCGACGGTTTCGAGCGCTGCCAGCGCCCTTTCCTTGAGCGCAAAGTCGATGACCTCGCCCGCGTTGCTGGAACTTATCTCCATCGACTGGACAGCATCGCGCATGCCTTCCAGCTCACCCTCGCTACTGGCCATCGTGGCCACGAGGTTATCCATCTCAACCGAGGCGGCCGTGAGCTCTTCAGCCCAATCCTTATCCCCAGTTCCTGCTCGCTGCAGCCGCTTAGTGCCAACGTCCCTGAAGCCCGTAAAACCGAGTGCACTTTGGCCGTGGAAGCGGGCATTGTCTTGATGCTCAAAAACACCGTCTTTTCCTGCCCCCTCCGAGCGTTCCAGGGTCTCCGTAGTGCCAAACCGGCCTTCAAACGGTGTATATGAGCCAAACAGGGTATCTGCCGCGCCTCCCAGGAACCCACCGATAGCTGATCCAATATATGTCCCGATAACCGGAACGACTGAACCAACGTAGGCACCCACGGCAGTACCTGCCATCTGCCCGTAGTTTGAGTTCGCCTGCTTGTCAGTGAATGCTCCGGCAACTTCGCCACCAGCCCAGCCGCCTGCCATACCAGCCCCGGCTGTCGCCAATCCACTCGCAGCACTAGACGCCATGCTGCCAGCGCTGGATGCAAAACCGCCGGCCCCTGAGCTTGCCGCGCCGGATGCCGAGCCAGCCCAACCGCCGCCATAGCCGCCCGTAGCCACTTGCGAGCCGAACCCCGAGCCGTACCCTACGGCGGCGGTACCTGATGCACCAACAGCCCCTGCACCTGCACCAAACAGCTGGTTGTATCCCCATTTTCCGGCCTTCGCCAGAGTTCCCATGTCCATGCCACCACCGGAACCGCTGAGCATGCCGCCACTCTGCGCCCCCTGGCCACCCCCAATATTTGCGCCGATCGAGGCGGTTATCCGGCGGGTAGTGTATTGATGGATCACCTCGGCGAGGGTGTTAATCGCGAGCCGCTTGAAGGAGCCGAAGGCATCTTCAGAGCCGTCCAGGAAGGAGCGCCACATATCCACGGTCGCGTCGTCCATGCGTTCCAGTCGACGTTCCCAGGTCGTGGCCATGGCGTCGCTTTCATCATCGACGGTATTCGCGGCGTCTTTGGCACCGTCGCCGGCGCTGGAGAAGCGCTCGGCGGCCTTGTCCCAAAGCTTTAGGTACTCATCAAGCGACAGGGCGCCACTGGCCAGCCCCTGGTCGAGCAGTGGGGTAGATTCGGCGAGCCGCTGAGATGCGGCGTAGGCAGGGTCGAGCTGTTCGCGCAGGGACTCCAGGTCGGAGGTGAAGGTGTCGGCGGACTCGGCGGCTGAGGAGGTCGCATCAGCGTTTTGCTGCGTAGATTCGGCAGTTTCAAACAACCAGTCATCCAGGGTCTTGAGAACGGCCGCGCCCTCACGGTCAGCATTGGTTAGCGCTTCCCTACGCTGCCGGTTCTCCTCAATCGCTTGTTGAAGATCAACCTGGCGCTCCCACAGGCCTGCCAATGCGTCGTGCTGTTCGGCAATTGCCGCCCTGACACTCTCTGCAACCCCTTTGTTCGAATCGGCGTAAAAGCGCTCCCTGGCCTCAAGTTCCACAAGTTGCGCCATGGCTTCTTGGGCTTGGAGAGACACTTCCTCAAGAGAAAGCGTCAACGCCTCATAGCTACTATTTAGCGCGGCCTCGCCGCCACTGCGGATTGCCTGGGAGTTGGCGTTCAGCGCCCGAGTCGCACCCTGAGCCGCTTTATCAACGAGCCCGAGCTCCTCTCGGAAGATGTACAGCAGCCCACCAGCACCAACGAGGAGGCCCAGCGGCCCGCCTACCAGGGCCAGCGCCCCAGCGGCGGCCCGCGAGGCACCCGCCATGGTCATCTGTGCGGCAGCGGCACCGCGTGAGACACCAGCCATGCGTGCCAGGGCAGCTTGATATGCCACGGCTTGCTGGGTCGCGGCGATCTTGGCCGCCGTTGCCGTGGCCAGCGCCCCCGCATAGCGGCCGGCCAGCAGCACGGCGAGGGTCGAGGCCACATCCGTGATGTCCTCGAGGACGGCTTCCGCGCCGCCGGCACGCTCGATCCAGTCGGTGAAATCCTCCACGGTGCTGGCGAGCCCCGGGCCGAGCTCCGCTGTCAGCTGGTTGACCAGGCCGTTGATGGAGCCCTCGAGCTGGAGCATGGCGCGGTTGGCTTGCACGGCGCTATCGATCGCGCCGTCATCCATGGCCACGCCCAGGGCGCGGGCCTCGGCGGTGTATTCGCGCAGCCCGGCGGCGTTGTTCTCCAGGAGCGGCTGCAGGCGCACGGCCTCGTCTGCCAAGCTCTCCAGGAAGAAGGTGCGCTCCGAGGCCGTCAGGCCATCCAGGGCCTCGCCGATCTTGAGTAGTTGCTGATCCGGTGAGCGCTGGACCAGCTTGTCGATGTTGAGCCCCATCTGCTCGACGAGGTCGACGGCCTCGCCGGCACCGGTGCGCGCGAAATCCCCCAGCTTGTCGCTGGTGTCCTTGAAGATATCGCCCATCTTGTCGGCGCCCAGGCCGACCTGCTCACCGGCGTACTGCCAGGCTTGCAGCTTGCCGGTGCTGACATCCAGCGCCTCTGCAAGAGAGTGCGTATCGGCGATGACTCGCGCCTGGTTGCGAATACTGCCAGCGGCAAAGGCACCGGCCAGCGCCGTCCCTACGCCCAGCAGCGTCGAGCGCACGGCCTGCCCCACGCCGTTCATCTCGCGCAGGTGGCCACTAACGGTCTCGGCACTCTCGCCGGTGCGGTCCATCGCCGCCGAGGCACGCTGGCCCTGGCGATCGCTCATGTCACCGAACTGGCGCACCTCGCTCTGGGCATTATCCAGCGCGCCGGTGAGGCGGCGGCCATCACCGGTGAGCGTTACCTTGAGTTTGAGATCATCAGCCACGCTGCTAGTCCTTCATTGCCCGCAGGGCACCGATTTCGAGAAGCCGAATCTGCTTGAGGCGTGCTTCCTGGGTGTCGAAATCCAGCCGCGCATAACGCGGATGGCCATACACGGCGGGGTAACTCAGACCTCGACACCGGTCACGGTCGCCATCGCCGGTGTCGTACACCCACTGGGTGGCCAGCTCCAGAAACAGCTCCAGGGCCTCCCAGTTTTCCGGTAGCACCGGTACTGCCGTGTCCTCGGCCGAGGGAGCGATGCCATCGGCCGCTCGAATACCGAGCTCTGCCAGGTCATCGGCCACCCGGCTGGGCGCCCGGGTCTGCGACACCCAGGCGCTCCCCAGCTCGATCAGCTCCTGGGACGGTTCTTTTTTACGATCGACTCCTGGTAGGCGGCCTGGGTCGCCGTGGACAGCGCCGGGTCGTTCTTGACCGCCTCAACCAGCGCCTCGCCCGCCAGCGGCGCGCCATCCGGACCGGGGATCTCGATCTCGCTGACGCCGGTCAGCACGACCTCGAGCAGCGAGGTGTCCTCCGGCAGCTCCTTGGCTTCATCATGCGGCAGCACCTTGAAGCGAGCCTTGAACTTGCCGGTGCACTCCTTGCCATCCTCGTCGTAGATGGTGGCGTTGACGGGATACTGGTAGGTGCGCTGGGTGTTGACCTTGAACATGACGTTCTCCTTATTTGAGGACGATGGTGACTTCGTCGTCACCGTCGACGGGTTGCGGGGCGTAGTTCATGCTGAGCATCTGCACCCCGTCGCCATCGGCGTAGCTGGGGCTTTCAATGCCGATCGAGGGCATGTTGAACTCGATGATCGAACCGGCCTCCTTGCCGTGCACCAGCTTGAGGGCGCCGGTCTCGGCGTTCTGCGACTTCTCGAAGAAGTTGACGGTCTCCACGCCCGGGTCGTCGATCGTGAAGGATCCGCTGGGCGAGCGGCCGGTGATGGCGATGTCATTGGCACCGACCACCTTGCGCTGCTTCACGTCCCCGGCCTGGTCGAAGCTGAACTCGCTGAACGGGCTCGCCGCACCGAACACCTGGAGCACCTCGGTGTTGGCCGTGTTGATGGCCAAGCCATCGACCCAGTTGGTCAGGTCCACGGTCGGCAGCTCGGCCTTGGTGACCGGGCTGATCAAGGCATACAGCGTGACCTTCAGCACCGGCATGCTCTCGGCGTTGAGGGTGAACTGAGCGGAGCCGTGCGCGCCCCGGCCCTTGTGCAGGGTGCCGTCGACGTGGGCGAAGAACACACCGCTGTCCTCGTCGCTGCTGACCATGGAGTAGGTGACGGAAACGCCTTCCTCGATGACCTCGCTCCAGCCGCAGCTGCGCAGCACCTTGCCCCAGGCCGGCGCCGTGCCGACCGTGCCGGAAGGCGAGAGCTCGAACTCGATCTCGGCCTGGACGTGTTTCTCGCCCGGCGCCTTTGGTGAGTTGCCGTAGTAAGGGCGAATGAAGTTGCGTTCGATGTCGCTGCCGGAGAGCGGCGTCACTGTGATGCTGCGCATCAGCAGTGCATCCGTGGCAGCTTCGGGGGTCGTCGAGCCATCGTTGTACTGGCTCTCCAGGGCGAACAGCATCGCCCGGCGATTGGTTCTCATGCTCACGGTGTGGTCCTCCACCAATAGTCGGTCGACAGCACATCGACCCAGAAAAGCGCATGGTCGGCGAGCGCGAGCAGCTGCCCACCATTCCAGTGAATCTCGATCTCGCCGCCGGGTGGCAGCCAACCGATCAGTGCGCCCAGGGCCGGCTCACGCAGCGCTGTCAGCATGTCGGCGCCCTCAGGCAGCGCGGCATGACCATGGCGCGGTACCGCCGATACCAGCATCACCTCGCCAGTCACACGATGCCGCGTGCCGCCCACCTGTGGCTGTTGGCGCACTCGGTCGCGGCCTGCCACCAGCTGCAGCGACGGTAGCGCCTTGGCCTTCTTGGCGCTGTCGACCGTCGCCGCCAGGCTGACCGGAGTTCCCGCGTCCATTACGCTGGCCACGCGATCCTTCCAGGGCGCCAGATCCAGCATCAGTCGTCGGCCTCGGCTGACGGCGTATCGGGCAACCGCTCGACCACCAGCCCGGGGCCCCGCGTCAGCGCCTTGTAGGCACTGCCGCGTTCATCCACCACCAGCGCTTTCGGCTCGCCGGTGATGATCACCCCGGCCACCTGGCGGCGCTGGCCCGGCTGCCGCGTCTTGACGTTCACGCGGACCTGCCTGCGCGGTGGCGGCGTGTCTTGCTTAGCGGGCGCCTTGCCCCCCGTTTGCTTGCGCGTCATGGGATCTCTCCTCAGAATCCACCGCCCGGCATGATCGGCGGCTTGCTGTCGAATTGCGCGGTGGCCTCCGGTGTGGTCGGCTCGTTCTTGCTGCCGAGCATGACCTCACCTCGGGCAACATCGCGCAGGAAGCGGATGGCGTGCTGGTAGCGCGCCACTACCACCTCTGTGGCGTGCTCGTCATACAGCCGGTAGCGGGCAATGTCGGCCGCATGGGCCGTCACGATCGACGGCACCGGGTCGAGCGGCGTGGTGTAGCCCGCCGCCACCAGCCGGGCATCGATCTCGCCGGCGGCATCGGCACAGGCACGCGCGACGGTGTCGGCATCGATGCCACCCTGGCCGTCCGGCGCCAACGCCTTGAGCTCCGTCTCACCGAAGCGGGTCGCCAGTTGCTGCTGATCGATGTAGGGCATGTCAGGCCTCGCTCTCGCTGTCCGCTTCGGCCGGCAGCGTGCAGTCCTTCACCTCCAGGGCAGGGTCGTCACGCAGCTGTGCGACCTGCGCCTCGCTCAGCGCCGAGAGCGCGATGCCAAATCCCTCGCGAGTAAAGCGATGCCCGGCTCGGCGCCGGCTCTTGATGCCGCGCCGGGTGCGCACGAATACCGCCGGGATTTCCTCGGCATCGGCCGGAGCTTTCTGGCTGCCAGCCTTGGAGGGCGCCTTGCGAGCCGTGGTTTTCTGCGTCGCCATGAGCGCCTCCTATCAGGCTGCGGCCAGCCAGGGGTTGAGGATGAGCTGCGAGGTGCCGGCCCATTCGTTGGTGGCGCCGCCGGCGGTCAACTCGTTCTGCAGCACCTTGCGGGCAGGGCCTTCGAGACCGTTGGGCACCATGGTGTGCGAGTGGCGCAGGGCCAGCGGCCGGCCGTAGTCACCGGAGATCTCCTGCAGGCGCTTGCGTGCGGCCTCGTAGTTCTCCGCCGTGAACGGCTGGTTGCTGCGGACCACCAACTGCCACAGGCCGGGGCCGGCATTGGCGCGCGCATCCACACCGAACAGGAAGCGGTCGCGCAGGAAGACCTCGGCATCGGTCAGGTTGGTGATCGAGCGGAAGTCATAGTCACGCCGCTTCTGGAACACGAGCGGTTTGATGACGCGCGTCAGGTCCATCACGTACCAGCTCGGTTCCGAGCCACCCATGTCGTTACTGACCGAGACTTCCTTGCCGGCCTTGTCGAGCACCGGGTGATCGGCATCGAACAGCGGCTGGCCGTCATAACAGGTCGGGTTGGCCTCCAGGATCTCGACGGCGAGCTCATTGGGGTGCTCGCGGGAGCTACGCCCGAACTCCTCCATCACCGGGGCATAGAGGCCGTAAGTGTCGTCCTCGATGTTGTCGCGGGGCACGCCCTCGGTCAGCTCGAACTTGCGGTTCTTGATGGTGAAGTCGCCGCCCTCCAGGGAATGGATGACGCGATCGCCGATCCACTCGCGCAGACGCGGCAGGCTTTTCAGGAAGGGGTAAACCTCGACGGCGGTGGTCGACGGCACGGTGGTGCAGAACTGCTCGTACAGCGCGCCTTGCTCGCCCAGCGAGGTGAAGCCCTGCTGGAAGTTGGCCTTGTAGGCCTTGAACAGCGCCTGCAGATTGGCGGAATTGAGATCCATGAGGGACTCCTATCAAACAGTGGGATCGAGGCGGACCCAGACACCCAGGTCATCGACGCCGTCGACGAAGCCGGCGGCCGACCGGGTGCCGCTGCCATCGGTGGCCGCGACGGTCTGGTCATCGACCAGGTAGCAGGGCGAGCCGATCTGGGTCTGGGCGATCGGGTCGCTTTCGTCGTTGGCCAGCCGGAAACAGCCGCGCTCGATCTCGGCGAGACGCTCGCCGTCACCGCCGGCGGTGTTATCCAGCTCAAAGGTGAAAGCGCCCAGAGCGACCAGCCCCGTGGCGGTCGTGGCCGGCTCCGCAAAGCCGCTGGCATTCATCACGGCGACGGTGCCCGCATGGCAATGCACGCCTGCCGCGACGGGGTGCCCGCGATGGTGGCCGCCCCTGACGGGGGTGTTACGGTTCGTGGTTGCAGCAACCATGGCGATCAGCCTCCTTTACTGAGCATCGGCCGGGTTGGCCTTGCGGTATTCCTCGGGCGACAGGCCCATGGAGCGACACACCGCCAGCTCCGCATCACTGAGCTGGCCCTGGCTGGGCGCGTCCTGCGGCGCCTTTCCCTGTGTTTGCGTGGTCTTGAGCGCGGCAATGCTGGGGGCGTCTTCCAGGTGCGCCTTGCAGGCCGCCAGGCCCTGGCCCTTCAGCCACTCGGCGGTGGCCTGGCCGGCAATGCGGCCATCCTTCAGCCCCTCGTCGATCAGCCGGTTCAACTCGGCGGACTCGCCACCAGCCTTCAGCGCAGCCACCTGCTGCTGGGCCTCGTCATATACGGCCCTGGGCACGTACTGGCTCATGTCCGGTGCCGTGGGCTGGCTGGACTTCAGCGCCGCCACGGCATCTTCCGGTGTTGCATCGTCTTTGGCATCGAGCGCCTGGCGCAGCGCCTTGGCGTCATCCGCCCGGGCCTTCAGTGCTGCCAGCTCGCCTTCGATCTGCTCGTCCGTGGCGTCGGCCGCGAGGCTCAGCGCCTTGATCAGCTGTTCACGTTTCACGGTGGATTCCTCTTGCTCGGTGGTGGTCGACGCCCGCCGGGCGGCCGCCAGCACGGCGTCGCCATCGCTGATAGCGGGGTTGTTGGTCAGGGACAGGTGCAACAGATCCAGCACGGCGCCGGTCTCGGCGTCGTACGGGAACACGGGGGAGAGGTAGCGGTACTCCGGAGGCTCGCCCTCCGGACCCGGCGTGACCGACTCTTTCGCGGCAGCGGTCCACTGGATGCGGCCGAAGAGGCCATCGGCTCGCCACTCGAGCGAGGCCGGAGCGATCCAGCCGGCCGCCGGGGCCGGCTGACCATTGGTCTCGCTGAGCAGCGTTTGATGCTCGTAGTCGACGACGATGTCGGTGTTGCGGTTGGCGGCCAGCTCGATGATGCGCCGGGCCTGGCTTTCATCGAGACGCCAGGGGCCACCGCCTCGCATCGATCCGCGAGGGGCATCGAACTGGCCGGCGGGGATCAGCCGCGTCTTGTCGTCGCCGGGAGTGACGGCCAGGGCACACACCGCCACCGGATGTTCCGGGCGGGATGCCGACAGGGCGGCCAGGGCTGAGGTGGTGCGTAAAATGATCATGCCCGCATATTGGCGGGCATGAGAGGAAGGCTGGATTTAAAGCGTTTTAGGAGTTTTCGGGGTTAGCGTTCTTTCGAGTCGCCACTTGGTGAGCTCGAGGACTTTCCAGTTTCTGCGTCCCGGCGTTGTCGTATTTGCTCCTCAAGTGCGGTGATGTGCTTGCGGCTCAACACCCCCGGCAGCTGAAAAGAATGCAGCAACCCCATGCTGACGAAAAACAAGAGTGCATGTTCTGCCGCTTGCTGAGCGGCTGATGGCCAAGAGCCTGACACGCTGGCACAGAAAGCAAAGACCAAGACCATCAGATAGATATAAAAGGTGATCTTGTGGCGTAGCATCTCGCGCTTGATTTGACGAAGGTAGAAGGTGTCCTGTTTCCAGTTTCTCCCCCTCATCACACGGTCGTTGGCGACAATCGCCATCACCGCTATGAGAAAACCCGTCAGCATCGAAAATACGCTAACCACAACGATGATGGCGTTGTCGCTACAGTGGTACCAAGGTTGGAAAAACCAAGCCACAGCGAGAGACAGCAGCAGGCTGGCCATCTCAATGGCCACCTTCTTCCTGCTGACCCGCTGCTTTACTGTGCTCATCGCTGCCATGCTCCTCTGTGCCTAAGTTCATGGTGGAAAATCTTCAATTCGTCCCATACCTCGAACGCGTCCAGATCATTCTGCTGTTCTTTGCGGCGAAGTCGGACCTTTTTCTTCAATATTACATCTCCAGTGCGAATGGTATTGCCAGCGCGGGTCGTGATGACCACCTCGGAGTCGTCAGGGATCTCATCGACCATGTCGAGTCCAGCTTCATCAAGCGACGTCAGTACCGCTGGTACAGCGTATGTGCCACCCTTCGGCATAATCGTCGTGGTGACATTGATGTCGGCCCAATGCCTAGCCAGAACTTCTTGCTCTTGCTCGTCCTCGACTTCCTCAGCCAGATAGTCCTGGCATCGCTGCCGGAATCGCCTGAAATACTCGGTGAACCCGGCCGGATCTTGTCCTTCTAGCTCCTGGGTAGCAGCGTACATCGTGCCCTTTATGGCAATTTCTTTGACCCCTTCCCGCTCTAAGGTCTGACGCTTCTCCTGATTCGAAGCAGGTTGCAACTCGAATGCGGCGACAGCAGGGTCAAGGTTGGCGCGATTGAAGAGGCCTCGCAGGTACTTTTCCGCAGAGGCGTAGCCGCGCATGGCACCATCTGTGCAGACCAGCAACTCCTGTCCCTCAATGAGCACGAAAGCATCAGCCAGCTTGAAAGCTCTATCTTCTGGCGGATCCTCCGGCAAGTCATCGTCATGGTCTGCCACCACGTCAGTGCCAAAGGTACCCATACGCTCACCAGGTGCGCCGGCACCGATAGCCAACAGCAGAGGCCGTTCAGGATCTGCGCAATCGGGATGGCGCTGCCTGATACCGACTACTCCTAAGTTACTAAGGCCCACCTTGGTGTCTCCTACGCTTGGTAGACGTCGTAGACTTTCTCTGACCAAGTCGGCAAAGGCCTCGGAAGGCGCCTGGTTTTCGTTGTATACGGCACGCAGGTAATGGAGCGTCTTGTAGGCTGGGCGTCTTGGCATGGGATATTCCCTATCGCATAAAGTGGAACAATGAGATACCAATAAGCCTAACTTCTCACTCAATCCCCCTGCCAGAAGAAATCTAACGCGGGTCTAACCCGCCTAGCTGGCCTGGCCCGCCCCATCGTAGCCACCCAGCCCTATAAACGCCTCACAGCGGCTCACAGGCGGCCGGCCAGGTAGTCGCCCAGGATCGACAGGATCTCGTCCTGGTCGTCCTCCGCGACACCCAGAAAAGGGCGGCCGGGGATGTCGCCCCACAGGTGCGGGAACTCGGATTGCTCGCCACCGTAGTGCTGCATGGCGGCGTAGATCATCGAGCTACCCCATTCCAGCGAGTCGTCGCTCGCCTCATAGCTGATCTGGCGCGCGAGCTGGTTCGAAGCGCCCTCCAGGATGCGCTCGTGGCCCTTGCGCTCGACGGTGACCGGCGAGAGCGGCGCCCAGGGCGTCCCGTCCGGAGCCTCCTTGTCGCGGAAGCGCTCGTGAGTACTGGCCACCATCGCCTCGCCGATGACCTTCATGGCCGGATGCAGCGCCTTGCTGCGCGCCTGCATATCACCGAGGGCGTGGAGCACCTGGTCGTCGTCGATGCTGATGGCCATGCGGACTCCTTGACTTGATTGCGGATCGAGATCGGCTCAAACTGAAGGGGCCTGTCATCGGTATGGCTACCGACCCCTTTGCCGCCCGGCATTGATGAGGGTTAGCGTGGGTGCCTCCCATGCGGCAGGCTTTTCCCTCTTCACTCCCTCCGCTATCTGCTCTATCGCAGGCGCGTCGCGTCCGGCGGCGGCTGATCCGTCTTGCTACGAAACAACGACAGGAAGTAGTGCTTCTTGCCATCCTGGGTACGCTTGAGCGCCGCCCGATAGGTCACATCGTCAACCGTGAGGTAGATCAACCGGCCATCCTCACCATCGCGTCGGTAGACCGCGCCTCGATCCAGCAGCTCCTGAACACGACGGTAGTCGGCCAGCCTGATCTCGGGGTGCCGTTCAATATGCGCCGCCAGACTAACTTGAGAGAGGAGTACCGTGGCCGCTTCCGCGCCCAGGAGCTCGCGTTCCATCGGTGGCACCACGGCCACCGGAAACTCACCCTCAACGCCCCCATTGAAGAAACGGGCAAACAGGTCGCTGTCGACCAGTTGGGCGACATTTTCCCGGGCCACGTTGGCATCGATGCTGTCCAGCCGATTGAGCCGCGCCTGGACGGCGGTCTCTGCCGCGCTCTTGCCCGGAGCATAGTCCCAGCCCGGTTGCACGCCCTTTGGCACTTCGGTCACTTCACCGGTGGCGTCATTGACGTGCTCTACCATCTCACTGCCTGGCGCCGCATCCGGACCGTCCCGGCCGCTGCGCTCCAGCTGACGCCGACTCATGGTTTCCACGCCGCAGTTGCAGCCCCAGCCGTTGGGCGGGTAATGGCGCTCGAACCAGGGATCGCCGGCAGGCAGCACCAGATTGTCCCAGCGACGATGCTGAACGCGCGGGTTCTCGACCGTGTTGTGCACGTAGCGCCAGAACGGCCGGGCGCGCATCACGTCCGGGTCGGTCATCTGCGCCCAACGCCCGGCCATGTAGCTGGTATCCATGTTGGTCTTGTAGATGACCCGTGTGCGCCAGGCCCGGCCGGCCTTGGTGTCCTCGCCGGTCCAGCCAGTCCAGCCTCGCTTGGCGACGATCTCACGGAATTGCTGACGGAACTCGCCGAGGCTCTGGCCATTGGTGATGGCGTCATCCACGGCACCGCGCAGGTCGGCCACCAGGTCGGCCTTGGTGGCACCGGCCACGACGAAGGCGCGGTCGTGTTGATCCCGGGCGAGGTCATCCCAGCGCTCGGTGGGCAGGTTCAGCTTCTGGCGGAAGAAATCAACCTGCTCATCGAACGATCGGCGGAAGGTGGCGTTAATCGGCGCCATCGCTCACCTCGTCGTCCACGGTGGAGCGGCCAGCCAACTCGGCGGCCGTGAAGGCCTGGCTCATGATCTCCGTCAGCTGGGCATCATCCAGATCGCCATAGCGCTCGAGGAGCTGTTCCTGGAAGTCCTCGAGGCTCTCGGCATCTTCGAGCAGCGCCTGGATCTGATCGACCCAGCCTTCGATGACGGGCTGCGCCTGCTCGGATAGCTGACCCAGAGTGGCATCGCGGTAGTATTCGGGCTGGGCCGGCGTCGCCTCCGCCGGAGCTTCGCGCAGCGCGGCCAGGCCTGGCGGGCGGGCCGTGGCCTTGAGCATCGCCGGGCCCTGTTGAGGTGGCGCACGGGACGTCAGCACCTCGTCGTTGTCGCTGGCCACCGGGATGCCGGTCTTCTCATGCAGCCACCAGCGCGGTATCTGCGCGCCCATGTCGACAAAGGTCGGCAGGGTATCGGCCAGGTGCTTGAAGTCCTCGCGTTCGCCGGTGTCGAGGTAGAAGCGCGGCGCCCGCCGGCGCTGCTCGATGCCGAAGTTCATCGCTGCCATGGGCCAGAGCACGCAGCGCTGCAGGGTGCCGGCGTACTGGCGCACGTCAGAGCGGATCAGGCTCATCTGGCCACGCTCATGCACATTGCCCAGGGCATTGGTGTTGGTGCCTTCGCCGGTTCCGCTGGTCAGCGTGCCGCCGAGGATCGCCTTGGCCTTGGACTGCTCGCACCACTCCATCATGGTCTTGTAGAGGTCGGCGCTGGTGCCCTTGCCGGAGGCCTCCTGGAAGTCCACCGACATGCCTTCGGGAATGATGCCGCGCGCATCCTTGCCCAGGCTGACCACGGCGCGCAGCAGGGTCGCCTTCTCTTTATCGGTTGCATTCCGGGGGAACTTGCCCACCACACTGGGCAGACCGTACACCTCGAGCAGCTCGGCCAGGTCGCCCAGGGCGTAGTTCTGGAACAGGTACGGCCAGGCCAGCATGCGATGCAGCCCCATGCGAGCCACATAGCCCGCCTTGGCGCGATGACGGTGCTGAATCCAGCCCAGCGGCCAGAGTTCGGCACCGGTGGCCGAGGCATCGCGCAGGGTAATGACGTTCTGGTCATGTGGGTGCAGGCGGAACCAGCTATGTGGCCGCAGGATCGGCTGCTCGATCAAGCGCATCGCGCCGTCGCGGGCCCACGGCAACTCCAGGTTGGCCCAGCCATGGCCGATACCGGTACCGAGATCCAGGATCAGGTCCTCGACCTCGAGGCCGGCGAACACCTCGGCGGCTTGGTCGGCGGCGCGCTTCTCCTGGGCGCTGGGGTTTTCCGGCGGCACGATCTGCCACTCGAGCTCCGCCGCGAGCTGGCGGCGCTTGCCCAGATCGGCTCCGATCTGTGCATCCTTCTCTTCCATGTCGTCGAATAGCTCGGCCTGGGCCTTCAAGTGGCCTTGCTCGGCGTCCTCGAGGATCTGGTAGAGGCGTTGAGGCGTCAGCCCCTTGCTGGGGTGTTCGGCGAATTCGCGCTTTAATTGGCCCACCCGGGCGCCGCCGGCACTGTCATCGTCGGTCTGCTGTTCGGCCAGGGCCTGGTGGCCACCGCCGAACAGCCGGTTGATCACTCCCTTGAGGGCTACCATGCGCCACCTCCCAGCTCCCCGAATCCGCCGATGTCGTCGCTCATGTCATCACCATCCAGAGGCGTGCCGACATGCGGCACGCGAATAAAGTCGATCTCGGTGGCATCCGTCAGGCTGGCACTGTGTGCCAACGCCAGTGCAATGGCGGCATCACCGTGACGCGCCTGGCCATCGCCGGTCTTGCCGTCCGGCAGCTTGGGGATGCCCTTGATGACCTGCAGGGCCCGCAGGTCGTCTGCAACATCGCGGTCACGCGGCACCTCGATGCCGGCATCCTCGAAGGCTGCCTTGAAGGGCGGCATGTTCTCCAGGTACCACCCCTGGGAGAGCATCACGGCGCTGATGCGCCCGGCGCCATAACGGTCGACGGCCTGCTCGGCCAGGTACTGCCCATTGCCTCGCGCATCCAGGGCCCCGGCCTGCAGGCGCGGCAGGCGGTCCACCACGTAGAACAGCACCTGCTCCTGTTGCTTGAAGGGCACGTTGCGCAGCTCGACCAGGAACGGCACCCGGCGCATCAGCTGCATGGTGAGCGCCATCGGCGCGATCACCGTCAGGTCGCCGCTGCGCCCGAAGTCCTCACCGAAGACGTGGGCGTGCAGGGGGTTGAGCCGCTCTAAAAGCGGAAGCAGCTCACGCTGGCACCAGTCTTCCATTTCCATGGCGCGCTGCGGCTCCGGCAGGGCGTTGAACTCGCTGGAGCCCTCGAAGTGCACCACGGGCGTGTCGATCATCCGCGACTCGATCAAGGCTCGCGACAGGTAAGCCCCGCCGCCCGCCTTGGGCACGCAGTAATACTCCTCCAGGGCGTCCTCGCGGGTGGCCGTGTCGGCCAGCAGGTTGCGCTTCCAGCCATCCTCGGCGACCTGGCTCCAGGTCTCGCCACGCACCTGGCAGATGCGCTGATAAAGCCCCTGCTCACAGGCGTCATCTAGGGTGATGCGATGCACGCTGTAGCGCTTCTTGCCGGCACGGCTGTCCTGGATCAGCTCATTGAAGAGGTTATCGACGCCGTTATGGGTGCTGATCAAGCGCACCCGGGCGCCCCACATGGTCAACGCCAGGGCCGCCTTGAGCACCTCGGCCAACTGCTCATGGAAGGCCGCCTCATCGATGGTGACATTGCCCTGGCGCCCCCGCAGGTTGCTGGGCCTTGAGCTGAGCGCCTGGATCTTGAAGCCGCTACTGAAGTGGATGTTGAAGGTGAGGATGTCCTTGTCTTCGTCCTCGAGGACCTCTTCCTGGATGGCCGAGGCGGCCCGATCGAACGCCTTGGCCCACATGGCGCAGGCGTCGATGAACTCGATGGCCATCTCCTTGTTGGAGCCCACATAGAAGTGGTTGGTGCCACCGGCCGCCTTGGCCGCGCTGGCACTCAATACGGCATCCGCCGCCTCGCCCCAGGTCAGGCCGGTGCGCCGGCTTTTCTCGGCGATCTTGAGGTCGGCGTCGTCCTCGATCCACGCCTTCTGGTAGGGCAGCAGGACGGACTCGGGCAGCGTTGCGGCCATCAGGCAATCCCCAGGATGTCGCGCTTGATGCTGTCGATGGCATCTTGCGTCATGCCCTGGTTGGCCAGAGCGCCTTCGGCGGCCTCCGCCGCTTCCTTGGCCACTTCCTGTCGCACCTCGGCGGCCCATTTCTTCTGTGAGAGCGAGACCCGGCCGATATCGGCCAGCGCCTTGGTCACGTTCGATAGGTGCTTGGCGGCCTTCTCGGGCTCGTGCTCGGCCTTGCGCATGGCGATGGTGATGCGCAGCAGCTGGTCCTGGACGATCCGCGCCGTGGCATCGATCAGCGCACCGGTCTCGTCCTCGGTCTCGCTGGCCATGGCGCGTGCCAGCTCGGTCGTCTTGCGCACATCGCCCATGGCCTCGTCGAACTCTTCCTGCAGGTCCTGGCCGTAGCGGTGCACGCTGGAGCGCGAGACGTTATAACCGCGCTCGGAGAGCCAGTCGGCTAACGCCGAATAGCCCTGAAAGCCGGTACTGACCAGCCGCTCATTGAGCTCGTCGCGGATCTCCGGCGGCAGGTCGTAGACCTTGTTACGCGGGGGCATGGCGGATCCTCTCAAACCAGGCCGGGGCGCGGGCGCGCCACGCCCGGCGCCTGAGCGGTGCCCTGGGCGACATCGGCGCCGCGTGCGGTCAGGGTGACGACCCAGCCGGCACGCGGCTGCTGGGTGATCACCAGTTGCTGCTCTTCCAGCCAGACCAGGTCGCCATGCAGCCGGTCTCGGCTCACATGGTGGGCATAGGCGCCCTGCAGCTCGTCATTCAGGGAGTACTCATTGGCGGTGTACTGATTGCGGCGCGATAGGATGCGCAGGATGCCGAGGCGGCGCCCCTCGGTTTCAAAGTCCTGGTAGCTCATCGTTGCTGTTTCTCCGTCAGCAGGTACTCGTGCAGCCGATTGAGCAGCGCGTTACTCGATTGCAACTGCGCTGCCATTTCGGCCACGCCTCGGTTCATGGTGGCCATCTCGGTGCGTAGCTGTTCGATCTCGCCATAGCCCGGGCGGTTGTCGAGGATCTGCTCCAGGCGGGCCACGTGCTTGCCGAGCTCGTCAATCCGCGAGTTGGCGTCGGCGATGGCCGCGCCCGTGGCGCGATGCTTGTTGCTCCACCAGACGTAGGCCGTCACACCCGCCAGAAACAGCCCCTGGAAGACATCCCAGAGCACCTTGATGGCAGGCCAATTCGTGGCTTCGGCTTCCATCATTCCCCCGTTTTACTGCCGCCGGCGATGCGTGTGGCGAGTGCATTCATGAAGCCTTTCGGCCGCTGCCCGGCGGCCACTTGCTTGTCCTTGGAACGCTCGCGGACGTTGATGCCAAGCACTGCCAGAGCGATACCCCAGAGCCCGAGCAGCGCGGACAGCACAGCCCCCAGGGCGCCAACGACACTCGCCAGCTCACCGGGAGTGCGAAACGCCACCACCCCGAGGATGACGGTGAAACCGGTCATCTGGATAAACCAGGCGGCCGCGGTGAGATAGCCATAGGTCGGCCGCCAGCGCCTCACGTAGGCGTCGTTACTGGCCGCCTCGGCCCGCATGGTGCGGTTGACCTGCCCAAGCCGCGCCGTTTGCGCCTCCAGGTTCATGCGCGTCAGCTCACGCTCGTGCTCACGCTCCACGGCGGCCAGTTTGTTGGCGGCCTCGGGGTTATGCTCCAGCTCCTGGACAATCGCATCGGGATTGGCATCGGTGCCCAGAGCCTTGGCGATCATGCCAACTGCCGCGCCGGTGGCCGGAGTGCCGATCAGCGAACCGAGGATCGGCGCCCCCTTCGAGACGGCGCTACTCAGCGCCTCGGTGTCGATATTGTCGAACAGGCCATCCAGCATGGCTCAGCCCTCCCAGCGCGCCGGGCCGTCCGAGCGCGTGTCGATGTGCGTGAAGTTGGCGTAGCGCCCCAGGCTGGTGGCCGGGAAGCGCTCGGCGACCCAGTCGAACACCAGCCCGGGGTCGACGCCCTGCACCTGGATATCCGCCGCGCGGCCCAGCCGGTGCTGGCTGCGCTCGGCACCGCCCACCTGGTGGTTGTAAGCCGGGCAGCGGCAACCGCTGGTCACCCTGACCGGCACACCGAAGTGCTCGCGCACGACCTCGAGGACCTCGAGGGTGTGCGTGTCCACGGTGTCGAAACCGCAACCACAGTTGCAGGCGAATTCATGACGATGGAAATGGGGTGAGATCTTCATGATCAGGCTCCCAGATGACGTTGAAGGCGGTTGGCCAGCCCGCGATAGTGGTGCAGGCGCTCGGTATCCCCGGCCAGGCGGGCCGCGCTCAAGCGCTCGGTCAGCACACCGGCCAGGTCGCACAGCAAGGCGGCCAGCTCGGGCTGGTGTTGCGGGTCGATCGGCTCGATGCCAGGCATGGAGGCGGGTTCGGGCTCCGGCCGCGTTTCGTCGGGGGCCGGCGTAGCGGGCGCAGCCGGTGGCGATTCTGGCGGTTTCGTGGATGCCGTGGCGGAGGTATGGTCGGCTCCGCGCTGGGCATGCTGGCCCGCCTCGGTCAGCATCACGCCATTGCCGCGCAGCGGGTCTGCCACATGCTGAATCAAGCCCTCGGCGTGCAACGTGATCAGCTCGGCATTGATGGCATCACGGTCCGCTGCCGTGCGGCAGTTGCAGGCGATTGGCACCAACTGAGGTGGCATCGGCCCGCGCCGCGCGCGGCTCTCTTCGGCAATGGCCGTTAGAATGGAGTGGCGTGCGGTGGCCATGGTCGCCTCACCTGAAAGTTGTCGGAATAACGCTTCGAGGCTTTCAGGCTAGGGGCTGGGGGAATAACACCGGGAATCAAGCGGTTTACGAAAATGCCCCGCCTGTCGCGGGGACAAGGCGGGGCATCAGGGAAGGAGTATTGCTCAGTCTAGCGGGCTGCCTACCAGTGACAGGCTTCTCGGAGAGGCTTGATCGCCTCTTCCAGCCCCGTGATGGGAAACTGAGTTGTGATGGGGGATTCGCTGTAAGGGGTTGCTCGAACGGTCAGCGTATCATGACCAAACATGCGCTTCACGACAGGGATTGAGCTACCACCATTCCAGAGCCCCAATGCCTGATTATCCGTCGACTCGTTCATGCGAACTCTACGGGCATCCTGGTCGTCAATACGCAGTGTGACTCGGCCATACTGCTGTAAGCTTGCCATATGATGACCACCAAACTGCAGGATCATGGACGTTGTGTTCTCGACGCAGCGTATCAGTAACAGTGCATCCCGCTCACGCCCCAGCCGACCGCGAATCGGCTCTTTAGAATATGTCCGCAGGTAGACAGACACTGAGTCGTCAATAGGCGATTTTTCTTTCGATACACTCCAGCTTGATTCCGTGCTAGTTGACTGGCTGGGCTGGTACTCAGCGTCATAGCAGGCCAGTCGGCTCTCGTCGTCCGAGATGTTGACGCAGTCTTCTGCTGCATTGGCTGTGCCGGCTGCCAGCCCCAAGACGATCCCCGCGAATATTCTCATAGTGCCCTCCAGTGATGACATGAAGCTTTTTACCAACCCTTACCGCTTTAGAACAGCTCAGGCTGTAGGTGCCCCTGGCCAGTTTGCGTTGTTTGGCGGGATTTCGACTGATTTGCCGCAGCACGTCACGATGCCGGGCGGCATTCCTCTTCCCAGGCTCTCTCGAAGCCCTCTCCCCACGAAGATTCGAGACGAACAAGGCCGCCTTCGTACTCGCTGATGAAGCGCTCAAATCCGGCGTAGGCTCCGAAGCCGTTCTTGCCATTAACCTGGCCGCATACGACGATGCTGCCGTGTGGCCCGAAGACATCCAGGCTTCTGAACTTTGCCGATTCAGGATCTCGCAGCTTCTCCGCAACGGCGTTTTTCGCTATACGCTTCTGATTCCAGTCATTGATGTCACAGCCGGCAATAGCCAGGCTCATGGTGGCCACCACCGTGGCCGTAACAATGTGCTTCATATCAGTTCCCTTCTGTTTTGGTTTTAGAACAGCCCTGGCTGCAGGCGATCCCGGGCCAGTTTGCGTTGTTCAGCGAGAATTGAATAAATCTGCGCTTCGGTCAATTTGGTCCAGGCGGCGAGCTCTGACACATTGGAGCCATCGAAACGCTCCCAGATCTCCCGGTCACGCAGGGCTCGTTCGAGCTGCTGTCCCTGGGGCACGTACAGGCTGCGCCCGCCACCGTAGTGGGCCAGGGCGCGTACGGCGCGAAAGGCGCGATCCCGCGCGGTGTCGTCGTCATCGCCGGCACGCCGCAGCGCTGCATGGATCACCGTCAGCATGTCCGACAGGCCCTGTGGCCACTTGCGCAGGATCTCGGGATCCTGCATGCGCGCCAAGGCGTCGTCGGGGATGTCGAAACCGAGATCGAGGTTATCGTCAGACATCGTCGGGGTACCTTCCTTGTCGCTTGGCGTCGATGATCATGGCCTGCATCAGCCGTTGCAGCTGGTCATCGTCGAGCCAGTCGACGCGCTCGACATGAAACATGTGCTTCGCCATGCCGTCGGCATACGCCCAGGAGCGCTCGGCATGCGCCAACATCGCCTCGATCTTGGCCATGATACGAGCTCGCCCCTTGGGCGGCCGGGGCGCCTTACGGCCTGCCTTCTTCGCCGGCTTGGGCTGCCACCCCAGGCGCTGGAATTCATGCAGCACCGCGCCGACATTGCGATTCGTGAGCTGTTTGGCACTGCTCACGCCAGCGGTGCGAGCGAGGATCGCGCGGTAGTCTTCATCGCTGAGACCAAGCTGGCTCTTGGCGATATGGATCTGGGCGAGCTTGCCACGGGATATCATGGGCGGGCTCCTTGTGCCGCCGGCCGGCGCTGCTTCTTGGCGATCACCGACGGCAGCTGCTCATAGCAGGCCTTACACGGTTGGCGGCTCTTGCCGCGGCTTTGGTAGTAGAACTCGGCATCGTCGGGCCACCAGTCGCCGCATTTGCTGCAGCAGCGCTCGGGACCCAGATCGGTGAATCGGATCCACTTGCTCATCACACCACCTCGTCCCGGGGCAGCAGATCGAGATCGGGAAAGCGCTTCTTGAGGTGGCTGATCAGCGTGCGGGGGCTGTTCCAGTAGGGGCTGACGGCCGCGGTGCGCAGCGCCGTCATCTCGTCGGCTTTGCGCTTGCCGAACACCTTGCGCAGTTCTTTGTATTGCTTGAGCGGCCAGGCGCGCGATCGCATGGGCCGATAGAAGCGCCCCTCGGGATGCTTCGGCTCGCCCTGGTCGTCCACCATGCTCCAAGCGCCCTTGATCCAGCCGTCGACGCCTACTTGAATCACCAGCTTCTCGCCGTCGAGGCGCTTCTGCAGGATCACCTCATGCCCTTCGGCCCGCAGCCTGGCGCAGCCGAATATACCGCCTAGTTGCTGCTCGAGCTCTTTCCACTTGTCCACGATTCACCTCGTTGGCTGCTCATCAGTGCCGGGCCACCACGCTCGGCAGACGCCCACCCGCAGGCAGGCGTTTCGCTTAGTGGGTGATGTGGTAGCGATACTGGATGCCTGCGACGGCATCGCCGTCGCGCAGATCACTGGCGGTCACATTGACCTGCTCGCCATACACCTTGCGGGCCACACGCCGCGCAGCCTCTTCATGGCTATAGGCGCAGGTGGCGCGTTTACCCTTGAGGGTGGCGGCATAGCCGCCGATGGCGTGGCGGACACGAATCGGGGCGGATGTCATGAGGATGCCTCCTGGCTGACCAACTGATTGAGCTCGGCCTGAATGTCTCCAGGGCAACGCCATATGGAAGGTTCGCGGTCGTTGCGCGCCCAGGCCACGAAACCGACGACTGCCGCGATGGCGCTGTCGAGGCTGGTGGCCTCCGGCACTCCCGGCACCAGCAGGACGCCGAGCGAGTACCCATGACGCGCTTTCATCTCCACTTCTTCATAGAGGGCTCGGTACGGCCCTTTGGCAATCGCCACGCAACCCTCGGGAACGGTCACGCCGATGCCGATCTTGCCGCTGGCTTCACAGTAGGCATGGTATTGGGTTCGCATCTCACACCCCCGCGATGTCGAGGCTGATGGGCTTGTATTGGTCGCTCTCACCAACCCGCTCGTAGATCCGCACATAGGACTTGGAGCCGGTGACCTGAACGGCATCACTGATGGCATCCATGGCCTTGAGCCAGCGCTTGTCCTGGATGTTGAGGCGGCGCAGGCCGAGCACCTGGCCGGTGCGGATATTGCCGGCCGAGTCGACGCGAAACGCATCCTGGACGATAGTGGCCACCTCGGGCCGGGCGTCGGCCGTCCATTCCGTCAGGCACTCGTCGATCAGGCCCTTCGCCGCCTGGAGGCGCTCATCGAATGTGATCGACTCCTGGATGGCACGGACGACCTTGTACTTGCCATCGAAGCTGACCAGCTGAACGTTGCCTTTCTTGCCGCCGATCTGAACGTCGTACTCCTTGGCCGAGGTCGCCACGAAGGCCTCGATTTCGGAGAAGGTGTCGGACTTGAAGTCCCTGAGCTGGTCGCGGAGTTCGCAGGCGCGATCGACGATGGCAAGCACCAGTTCGTCGCGTAGCTTGTCGACATCCTTGATCTGGTCTTCGGGAATCAGTCGACCCTTGGCGTCGAGGCGATAACCGTCGGGGATCTGTGTCTGGGCATTCATGTCAGGCTCCTTTGCGGGCGTGCTTGCGAGAGAAGTCGGCGGAGAGGCGGTGCGTTCCCCGGTTATGTCGGTGATGCGCCAGTGGCTCGATGATGGCGCCGTTGCGTTGGGGCAGGTGTGCGATAGCCTGCTCTTCGGCGTCGATCTCGGCTTTCCAGCCCGCCAGCAGTTCGTTGATGTCCACCAGGTCGTCGGTATCGAACAGCTGCCCATGTACGGGGTCGGCATGTTGACGCGGCATGACGCCGGTATCCTGCTGCTGCCAGATACGCAGAATCACGGCGTTCTGGGCGGGCAGCGGCGGTTCAGGCTCCAGAGCTTTCAGCTCACACTCTTCGGGGTTGGCGAGGTACTGAGGAAGCGTGATGCCATGCCGAGCCAGGCGTAGCGCCATGAACCGGTCGGCGTAGTAGTCGAGGGCTTCGTCGCTGTATCGCATTATTGCTGCTCCTCTTCATCCGCTTGACTGGGCGCGCCCTGCAGCAGTTCGCCCAGGGTGCGAGGGCCGTTCGGTGTCGGTTTCATGGGGGTGCCGCCATTGGCCAGGCGGCGATGTTCGGCCAGCACATCCTCGGTCGAACGCTCATGCCGCGCCGCTGCCTTCGCGGGGGCCTTGGCACTTCCGCCGCTTCGCGCCGACTCTTCGCGCTGCCGCTCGGCCTGGGCGTCGGCCTGATCGGCCACACTGGCGACGATCTCGAACAGATAGCCGTGGCTGTTCAGAGGCAGCTTGGCGGGCGGCCGCTCGAGCAGCTGGTCCAACGCCGCGGCCCATACGCTGATGGGCGCGGGCCGCGACACGCCGTGCCGGTTGATGCGCTCCAGGGCGATGGTGTCGCGCAGCTCGGTCAGCAGGCGTACCGCCTTGCCGCCCGCCAGCGCCTTGCGTTGCGGCCGAAACAGCCCCAGGTAGCGCACGACGCGCGGGCCGAGTTGCCCGGGGATCTCCAGCGCAGCGGCCAATGCCTGGTTGTGCTCGCCCTGGGCGACGAAGGCCGCCATGTCGGCACTGAAGCCGCATTCGGGGCAGGTGCCTCGGATACTCATGCGTCACCTCCCGTCATCCGGTTGATACCGCCTTGTAGCAAGGCCTGCAGCTCACGGGCTTCCTCGCGAGGCAGCTCCAGGTGCAGGTGCTCTGGAGCGCCGCCGGGATGCACGGCGATGCTGTCGACACCCACCACCAGGTTGTCGACGTCATTGAGCTCAACACTGACCCGATACAGTTTGCCGTCAGGGGAAATGGCGAACATTCCCTCGGGCGGAGTCGGCCACATGTGAATCACACTCATGATTGATCTCCTTTCCTGACGCCGGTGATGCGCCCGGGGTTGTGCGGGCAGCTCTGGCAGGCCTGCCATTTCCTCATGGCCATCGGGTTATGAGTGGGGGTGGGCTGCTCTCGATAGTCGCGGCACTGCTCGACGCTGATGCGCTCACCCCATGCGGGGCAGTCACGGCCGTCGAGGGCTTCGAGCACGCGGCGCTCGAGGCTGTCGGTGCTTGGGCTCGGGTAACGGTTGACCAGTGCCAAAGACACCGCTGTGCGCGAGAGGCCACAGGCCTCGGCTGCCAGCCGACGATTGCTGGCCTCGACTTCGGCAGCCAGCAGGCGTATCCAGCGCGGCGGCTCATTTCCCCAGTTGGAGATGTCCACGGGGCGAGCAAGACGGGTAGCGCTCATGGCTCACCTCCCTCTGTCTTGGTGACCCGGGCATACACGGTCTCGCCGGTGTTGGGGTCAAAAAGGCACTTGGTGCGCTGAATCATCGGCGCCAGAGGCCCGGTCCAGCGGCTGTGCACCAGCCGATATCGGGCGGCAATGCCTGGCGAGCCAGGGCGGGATAGCTGCAGGTATCCCGCCTTCTGCAGGAAGTGGCAGTACTCTTCGGCTGTGTTCCTGGCGATCGGTGATTCGGGCGTGCTGGCGGCTTCCGCCAGACCGGCCGCCGTGAAGTCGCCAATGATGCGCAGCGTGCGCCACAGCTGCTCACGCCCCGGAACCGGCGGCACGCTGCCGTCGCGGCGAACGCGTGGCGCCTCCACGCCGACGTCCCGGATCAGCGCGAACTCGGCCGCTACACCTGGTTTGCGCTCAGGGTTCAGGCATTCGAGATACCCGCCGGCCGCCAGGCTGCGAAAGTAGTCGTTTACCCGTGTGCGTGGCATGCTGTCGGGAATCAATAACCAGGCGTCGCGTGTCGTGATCCGCTGGCCATCGGCGTGCAACGCGCGAATGATTTCCCAGATCCTCTGACGGCTCGGTGCGGCACTCGCGGTGGCGGTTGAGACAGTATTGCGCTTTGCCATGCTCACCCCCTGCGCGCCGGCGGCTGGCCGGTGTGGATGTCGCGATTTCCCCATTCCTTGAGCCCCACCTGCGTCCAGCCGTTGGCCAGAGCTTCCTGGTGGATCTGGTAGAGGTTCACAGCAACGCGGCGCAGGCAGCCTTTGACCCGGTCGTTGACCCGTTCCAGCAAGTCGTCGTCGATCTCGACATCCGGATAGGAACGCTCAGCAAGAGACCGAACATCGTCGAGCGTTGCCGCCTCGGCCGGCACCCACTCCAGCACCCGGTTGTGCAGGCGCTCGAGGCGTACCATCGAGGCCGGCACACGCTCCTCACCAATCAGGACCAGGGTGCCGGCGCTGGCGTTATAGATATCCGTCAGCACATTGGCAGCTGCCTTATCGATAACGTACTGGACGTCATCGACGATCAGCGGCCGGCCGGAGCGGGAGAGCTGCTCGGCTACCTGATCGACCATCTCGCTGATGGTCTTCATCGGAATAATGCCCATCTCGCGCAGCACCGCTTGCAGGAAGGCTTTTTTGGTCCAGCTCTCGCGGCATTCGACGTAATACGCGCGATATTGATTGGCGCTGAAGGCGGCGGCGAGACTCTTGCCAAAGCCGCTCGGGCCGTACATGACGACCAGTCCCGGCAGTTCCGTCGGGCGGTTGGTGGCTCGCTCAATGGCGCTGGCCAGCAGCGCAACATTGGTGAGTGGTACAATGGTATTGACGCTCATATCAGTTCCTTATTGCTGCGAGTGTCATGGCCGTGAATCGGACGGCCTCCGGTTGCGGGCGGGTGACAGCCCGTCCGCATCCATTACTTTGGCGATCGATTTAAAGTCGCCATGGTTCTGGTAGTTGGCGTGCCAGCGCTGGGCTGCTTCGGAGAGCTCTTCTCCGGCTTTCATCCGCTCATTCAATTGGTGCCAGCAGCGGTACCGCTCGACCTTTCCCTGCGGGGGATCAAAGCTCGTCTCGTCATTCGCGAGTTGCTTGGCATAGGCTCGCGCCTCGCTGATGCGCTGTTCGTTGCCGCCACTCTGCGGCGTTGGCTCGACGGTGCGGATCTCGACGTCTTTGCCGGTGACGGTTTTGGCTTTCTTGACCAGCCGGTTGAGCTGGCCTCGCTCCCGCTTGTCGGCGGCACGCTGAATCATGGTTTGAGGCATGGCATCTGTAGCGTTGCCGTTGATCACCGCATCGCCGACCCATTCGCCAGCGAGGGTGTAGATGCCCACGCTGCTGGCGTCTCGGTAGTCCCAGGCCACCTTGATCTCTTCGCCATGAAAATCGCGCAGGGCATCCAGGAAGTAGATTCCGCCGGCATAGCGCACTTCGCCGCGATGCGTCTTGCGGGTTTCCTGCGGACGCATCAGCGAGGCGATCACATCGGCGGGTGCGGTCAGCGCTTCGAAGCCTTCGGCCTCGGCGGATTTCCAGGCGTCCATCGGGCTCTGGTGACGCAGTCGCCCGGTCTCCAGGTCGCGGATCTTCGTCAGGCCGCTGTGCGGACGGCGGTTGTAGGCGTCTAGCGCGTCGTTGAGCTGATCGAAAAACGCCTGGAAGGTCGGGATCTGCTTGGGCTGAAGGCCCTCCTTGATCGCCTTGCGCGAGAGTTTGTGCACGCGGTTGGCGGCTTCGGGGTCCATGTCGGCGCCGAGGTAGCTGTCCAGCGACTTGGCCATCTTGATCAGGATCGACTTGTGCGGGCGCTCGATGACGCCGCGTGCCTGGGAGTTGTAGGGCAGCGAGTGGGTGATGGTGCCGCCCAGGCGATCCACGACTTCGTAAACGCTGGCGTTATCGAAGCCTGCGCCGTTATCGACGTAGAACAGATTGAACATGCCGGCGCGGCTGACGGCGTCGCGCAGGGCGTCCAGCGTGGCCAGGATCGACTCGGCGAGGTTGATGGCGAAGCCGACGATGCGACGCGTGGCCCAGTCGATGATCATCGTGACCTCAGGGCGGAACGCTTGGCCGGTCAGCGGGTTGATCACTTCCGCATCGAACGTGTGGCCGTCAGCGACCCAGACGTCGTTGGGCCATAGGCCGTCGGTACTACGGCGCTTAAAGGGCTGCATCGCTTTGAGTTCGCGCGGCCCCATGCGTCCACGTTCGCGGGCCTCGGGGCTCAACTTGGCCAGCCAGCGGCGCACCTGGTGAATCGACGGGTGCGGTGGCTCGGTCTGCTCGACGAGCAGTTGATATGCAGCCTCGACCGACGGCTTCTGTGGGCGCTGGTAGCGCTTGAGAAAGTCACCGGCCCAAGACGGCATGCTCATGTCTGCCTTGCGACGCTTCGGGGCAAGGCCTCGCTCGCCATCCTTCTTGAACGCCGCCACCCAGCGTTTGAGGGTTCGCTCACTGAGTGTCCGGGTCTCCGTCTTGCGGTCGTTGGCAATGGATACCCGCTCATTGAGGTAGGGTGACAACTCACCAGCCGAAGCCATGTCGACCAGGGCTTGGATAGCGCGCTGCTGACTGACCATGTGGCTCATGCGCTCGATCTCGCGCACGAAGGCCACGCGGGCTGTCATCACCGTGCGCTGCGCCTCGGTCAGCCGACGCGTCTCGGCCGCATCGTTCTGGGGGTCGACAATAGTCGACTCGGTGTTGGCAGGCTCCGGCTCGGCCTGGCCTATGGCCTGAGCGATCAGGGCGTTCTGGGTTTCGGGAGGCAGCACAGCATAGCTGTATTCGAAACCACCCCCACGCCCCAGGCGCTTCTGAGCCTCCCAGTCCTGAGTCTTAGCGCGCGCATTGACACCTTGTACGGTGCCTGGCATGCCCGGGAGCCCCGCTAACTCCTTCGCGGTGTACCAGCCGCGAATTGATGCCTGATGGCCAGTCATTCGTCCTCTCCCATCAGCTTCTTCAGCTCGCGCATGTCCGACTTGAGCTTTTCCATCATCCGCTGGCGTTTGCCGTACTCGGCCGCCAGCGCCTCGCGGCCGTAAGCCACTCGCCCGCCACGTAGATGAACCAGCCAATCGGTGAAGGCGTGGCTATGGCACACCTCCTCGAGCAGCGGCGCACGGTAAAGAGGGATGTTGTGCTCGGTGCGTGCCGGCGAGCTCCACGCATCCAACATGTGCTTGGAAACGTCATCGCCGGAGAGTCGGCTCATCTGCGCCGCCACCTCGTAGCGATCAACCAGGCAGTCTTTCAGCACCCCACCGACCAGCTCGCTGACCTGGGCGGCGTAGTTGCCGCTGCCCGGATGGGGAACAATCGGGGCAGGCACCTCGAAGATGTCGAATGTCTCGGTGTCGCGAACACGCCGCATGTCTACACCTCCACCGCACGTTGACGATGCGCATCAGTGGCGGAGCCGCTACCATGGGTACTTGATATTGAGGCGTTCTTTTCCGCACGGTTGGGGCGCCGCCGACATGGCGTACCATCGGCGTTCCAGCGCTCCGGCCAAATCACTGCTGGAGGCAAGTCAAGCGCATCAGCGATGGCTCGCTCCATTCGGGGGTAGGGGTAGCGCTTGACCGCTGTCAGCGCAGGCCTATCGACATCGAGACGTCGCGCTAACTCAGCAAGGCTTAGCCCACGGGCGCGGATCTGATATTTGATCCACTCCCAGCGGGCCCGCGGTTCGGTTGGAATATCCAGTTTCACAGCGTCACCTCGTGGCGTTTTTTCTGGGTGTCTAACCATCATTAGTGATTAAACATAAACGCTATTGAGGTTGGTGGTCAAGCTCTTTTGAGGTTTTTCAAGTTCAGAAGCGGCCATCTCTCCCTCGTCCTTAAAAACATCTCTTAAAATCAAAGGGTTATAAAGATGAAAGATGAGATGGAGCGCCTTTCAGATTCCGAAAAGGAGCCTGAAAGCAATGATGGATTTATCGAAAGGTTAAGAGGTCTGGTTGCAATGGCGGGTAGTGCGACCTCTTTTGCGAAGAGAGCGGGGCTGTCGCAAAGCGGTTTCCAGCGGTATCTTTCTGGGAGCGAGCCAAGTCGAAAAGCACTTATCACCATGGCCGAAACGGCTGGCGTTTCTGTCGAGTGGCTTGCCACAGGACTAGGGCAACGAGACCCCTTGCGCCACCATGCCCAGCAGGATGGCGGCTATCTGCAGGACGCCGACGACTTCGTTTACATCGAGGAGATGACCACCGCCGAAGAAAGCATCGTCAGCATTCGCCATGCCGTGCGCCGCGACTGGCTGAAGAGCCGGGGCCTGGAGCCCGCCAGCCTGCGCTTCCTGGAGACGCGCGAAGGCGCCATGGCACCCACCATCCAGCCTGGCGATCTGTTGCTATGTGAAACGTACACACACCGCCCCGAAGGGCAGATCAAGACAGGGCTGGCCCCAGGCAAGCTCCCACCCCAAGACGGTATCTACATCGTCCGCTTCATCCTGGATAACGACACCACCTCTGCTATTCGCCGACTGCGCCTGGATATGGCAGGTGGGCTGATATCCATCATGGAAGCGGAGGATCACCACATGCACTTGTCCGAAGCCAAACAGCTTGAACGTATCCAGATCGTCGCCCGGGTGGTCGCCTCGTGGCGCTCCCTATAAGCGGTGCCAAAAAGCCCACAAAAAAACGCCGCTCCAGTTAGGAAACGGCGTTTTCGCATTTGCGCGCCTTTGGCACTGATTTAACCCGTGCCCCTACCTTCCTCACTAGATGCATCATTCCGTATCTGCATGACCTCGAAGTATTTTTTCGTCCCAGGTTGTTTCGCCTGATCGGATTTTATCCCAGGTTTGGCCGCTTGGTGTTTAATGCCATGCCCACTGCAAACTCACACACGGCTCGGGTTTCCGCGACGCAGCCGGCGCCTCGCGTCGGTAGACTTTGCGCAACACCTGTGACTGTCATACAGTTGTTTGAATTCATGCCGTGCGAACGCGAGGATCTGGCCGTGACCGACTATCCCAACCTGCTGCGTCCCATCACCCTGGGGCATCTGGCGCTGCCCAATCGCGTGCTGATGGGGTCCATGCATACCAATCTGGAAGAGGCTCCCCAGGGTTTCGAGCGGCTGGCGGCGTTCTATGCCGAGCGCGCCCGTGAAGGCGTGGGACTGATCGTGACCGGGGGGATTGCGCCCAATGCCGAAGGAGCGGTCTTTCAGGGCGCGGCGACACTCGAGCGCGCCGAGCAGGTGGCGGAGCATCGTCGCGTGACGCATGCCGTGCATGCCGAGCAGGGTCATATCTGCCTGCAGATTCTGCATGCCGGGCGCTATGCCTATTCGCCGGAGCTGGTGGCACCATCGCCGATAGCGGCGCCGATCAACCGCTTCACGCCGCGTGAAATGACGCATGACGAGGTGGAAGCGACCGTCGAGGACTATGTCCGCTGCGCCACCCTGGCCCGCGAGGCGGGTTACGATGGTGTCGAGATCATGGGTTCCGAGGGCTACCTGATCAATCAGTTCCTGTGTCGCCGCACCAACCATCGCCAGGACCAGTGGGGCGGGTCGCTGGACAACCGCATGCGTTTTCCGCTGGCCATCGTAGGGCGCATACGCGCCGAGCTGGGTGAGGACTTCCTGGTCATCTTCCGCCTGTCGATGATCGACCTGGTCGAGGAGGGCAGTACCTTCGAGGAGGTGGTGACGCTGGGGCGTGCGGTGGAGCAGGCAGGCGCGGATGTGATCAATACCGGGATCGGCTGGCATGAGGCCAGGGTGCCGACCATCGTCACCAGCGTACCGCGCGCCGCCTTCAGCCAGGTGACGCGGCGCATGCGCGAGGCCCTGTCGATCCCGCTGATCACCACCAACCGCATCAACATGCCCGAGGTTGCCGAACGGGTGCTGGCCGCGGGGCAGGCCGACATGGTCTCCATGGCCAGGCCCTTTCTGGCCGATCCGGCCTGGGTCGCCAAGGCCCGCGATGGTCGCCGCGACGAGATCAATACCTGCATCGCCTGCAACCAGGCCTGCCTGGACCACACCTTCCAGGGCAAGCTGACCTCCTGTCTGGTCAATCCGCGCGCCTGTCACGAAACCGAGCTGCTGATCACGCCGACCGCCCGGAGCCGGCAGGTCGCGGTGGTCGGCGGTGGTCCGGCCGGCCTGGCAGCGGCCGTGACGGCGGCACAGTGCGGGCATGCAGTCACGCTTTATGAGCGTCAGTCCGAGCTGGGTGGCCAGTTCAACTATGCGCGGCGCATCCCCGGCAAGGAAGAGTTCGATGAAACCCTGCGTTATTTCCGGGTCATGCTCGATCGGCATCGGGTCCAGGTTCGGCTGGGCGTGGCGCCGGACGTGCATGAATTGCGTGCCTTCGACGAGGTGGTGCTGGCCACCGGTGTCAGGCCCCGAACGCTGGACCTGCCCGGCAGCGAACACCCCAGGGTGATGTCCTATCCGATGGCCATCATGCATGCCGAGCGTGTCGGCCCTCGGGTGGCGATCATCGGTGCCGGCGGCATCGGCTTCGACGTCGCCGAGCTGCTGACCCATGCCGGGCATCCGGCCCTGGATGCCGAGGCCTGGTGTGATGAATGGGGCGTCGATCTGAGCGTCTCGTCGGCGGGCGGCCTGAAGGCCCCGCAGCGCCCCGCGGTGCCTCGCCGGGTCACGCTGTTGCAGCGCAAGACCTCCAAGCCCGGCAAGGGGCTGGGCACCACCACGGGCTGGGTGCATCGCGCCTCGCTGCGCCATCGAGGCGTCGAGATGCTGGCCGGCTGCGACTATCTGGGCGTCGATGATCAGGGGCTGCACATCCGCCAGGATGGCGAGCCGCGTCTGCTCGAGGTGGATACGGTGGTGGTCTGCGCCGGCCAGGAGTCGGTCCGCGATGATCTCGAGGCCCTGGTGGAGGCGGGGGTCTCGGTGCACGTCATCGGGGGCGCCGATCAGGCCGCCGAGCTCGACGCCAAGCGCGCCATCGAGCAGGGGACCCGGCTGGCCACCACCTTCTGAGGGCTCGTCGGAGCGGGCGATTCGATGAGATGGCGAACCAAATGGCCGGTCAGCGCATCAAACATACTGAGACCTTCAGTGCTGGTCGGCGTCGGTATCCCGCGGTTGCGTTGAAGGTCACGCCAGGGGGATGCGTGAATGCTGTCTACGCTGAAGGTGTAGCGATCCCCGGTTGGCATGCGGATGGATGACGCCTTGACGGGGAGTCGGGTCCAAGGAGGTCCAGTCGCAAGCATCGCCGGGCACTGGTCGCCGGCGTTCGGACAGGGCCTCCCTAAAGGAGGCTTCGATGAGCATCTTCGATCATGTGCAGAACCGTTATTCCCGTACCCGGCAGGAAGAAATGAGCCTGCAGGAGTATCTGGAACTTTGCCGCGAGCAGCCCTCGGTCTATGCCAACGCCGCTGAACGCCTGCTGGAGGCGATCGGTGAGCCCGAAGTGATCGATACCGCCAAGGACCCCAGGTTGGCGCGTATCTTCTCCAACAAGGTGATCCGCCGTTATCCGGCCTTTGCCGAGTTCTACGGCATGGAAGACGCCATCGAACAGATCGTGGCGTATTTCCGTCATGCCGCCCAGGGCCTGGAAGAAAGAAAACAGATTCTCTATCTGCTGGGCCCGGTGGGCGGTGGCAAGTCGTCCCTGGCGGAACGCCTCAAGCTGTTGATGGAGCACGTGCCCTTTTACGCCATCAAGGGCTCTCCGGTTCAGGAGTCGCCGCTCGGGCTGTTCTCTCCGGAGGAAGATGGCGAGCTGCTCGAACAGGAATACGGCATTCCGCCGCGCTGCCTGAAGAGTGTCATGTCGCCCTGGGCGGCCAAGCGGCTGCAGGAATACGGCGGTGATATCTCGCAGTTCCGGGTCGTGCGGCTGTATCCGTCGCGCCTCAATCAGGTGGCCATCTCCAAGACCGAACCCGGCGACGAGAACAACCAGGATATCTCGTCACTGGTCGGCAAGGTCGATATCCGCCAGCTCGAGCTCTACTCGCAGGACGACCCGGATGCCTACAGCTTTTCCGGTGGGCTGTGTCGCGCCAACCAGGGGCTGATGGAATTCGTCGAGATGTTCAAGGCTCCCATCAAGGTACTGCATCCGCTGCTGACGGCGACCCAGGAGGCCAACTACAACCCCACCGAAGGCATGGGCGCGATCCCCTTCGACGGCATCATCCTGGCGCATTCCAACGAGAGCGAGTGGCAGACCTTCCGTAACAATCGCAATAACGAGGCCTTTCTCGATCGCGTCTATATCGTCAAGGTGCCTTATTGCCTGCGGGTCAGCGAAGAAATCAACATCTACAAGAAGCTGCTCGAACACTCCTCGCTCAACGAGGCGCCCTGTGCACCGGATACGCTGCGCATGCTGGCGCAGTTCTCGGTACTCTCGCGTCTCAAGGAGCCGGAAAATTCCAGCGTCTACTCCAAGATGCGGGTCTATGATGGCGAAAACCTCAAGGACACCGACCCCAAGGCCAAGTCGATCCAGGAGTACCGCGACAATGCCGGGGTGGACGAGGGCATGGATGGGCTCTCGACCCGTTTTGCCTTCAAGATTCTGTCCAAGGTGTTCAACTTCGATAACCATGAAGTGGCCGCCAATCCCGTGCACCTGCTCTATGTGCTCGAGCAGCGCCTCGAGCAGGAACAGCTGCCACGCGAGACCTTCGAGCGCTACCTGCGCTACATCAAGGAGTTCCTGGCGCCACGCTACGTCGACTTCATCGGCAAGGAGATCCAGACCGCCTATCTGGAGTCCTACTCCGAATACGGTCAGAACATCTTCGATCGGTATGTCACCTATGCCGACTTCTGGATTCAGGACCAGGAGTATCGCGACCCCGAGACCGGCGAACTCTTCGATCGCCAGTCCCTCAACGAGGAGCTGGAGAAGATCGAAAAGCCGGCAGGCATCTCCAATCCCAAGGACTTCCGCCACGAGGTGGTGAACTTCGTGCTCCGGGCCCGGGCCCAGAACAACGGCATGAACCCGAGCTGGCAGTCCTACGAGAAGCTGCGCGGGGTCATCGAGCACAAGATGTTCGCCAATACCGAGGAGCTGCTGCCGGTGATCTCCTTCAACGCCAAGGCGTCCACGGCGGACCAGAAGAAGCACGAGGACTTCGTGGCGCGCATGGTCGACCGCGGCTATACCGAGAAGCAGGTGAGGCTGCTGGCCGAGTGGTACCTGAGGGTGCGCAAGTCGCAGTAGGCTGTGTGACGAGCTACGAGCTACGAGCTACGAGCTACGAGCTACGAGCTACGAGCTACGAGCTACGAGCTACGAGCTACGAGCCGCGAGAGGCGAGCTGCGACGTTCGCCGCGCCGCCCAGAGGAGGTCAGCATGAGCTATTTCATCGACCGTCGGGCCAATGCCAAGCACAAAAGTGCGGTCAATCGGCAGCGCTTCCTGGATCGCTATCGCGGGCACATCAAGCGCTCCGTGGAAGAAGCGGTCAATCGCCGCTCCATCACCGACATGGAGCGCGGCGAGAAGGTCTCGATTCCGTCCCGGGATATCTCCGAGCCGGTCTTCCAGCACGGCCCGGGCGGCCGGCGCTCGATCATTGCACCGGGCAACCGGGAGTTCGTCGAGGGAGATCGCTTCAAGCGGCCGGGTGGCAGTGGCGGCGGTGACGGCAGCGGCGAGGGTGGTGCCTCCAATCAGGGCGAGGGCATGGATGAATTCGCCTTCAGCCTGACCCGCGAGGAGTTCCTGGACTTCGTCTTCGAGGGGCTCGAGCTGCCGCATCTGGAGCGCAAGCCGCTGGTCGACCTGGAGGAAACCCGGCCGGTGCGCGCCGGCCTGACCCGCGACGGCGTGCCGGCGCGGATCAATATCGTGCGCTCCATGCGTGAGGCGCATGCCCGGCGTATCGCCATGCGCGGGCCGATCCGCCGGGCACTGCGCGAGGCCCAGCAGGCGCTGGAGGCCGAGGAACACAAGGACCCGGCCCTGCGCAATCCGGTGCGCATCCAGGAGTTGAAGGACGAGATCGCGCGTCTGGAAAAACGCCTGGAAGCGGTGCCTTTCATCGACACCAATGACCTGCGTTACAACAACGTGATCCAGCAGCCCCAGCCGTCGAGCAAGGCGGTGATGTTCTGCGTGATGGATGTCTCCGGCTCGATGACGCAGGCTCACAAGGACATCGCCAAGCGCTTCTTCCTGTTGCTGTATCTCTTTCTGGAGCGCAACTACGAGCGAGTCGAGCTGGTCTTCGTGCGCCACCACACCGCCGCCCGCGAAGTCGACGAGGAAGAGTTCTTCTACTCCCGGGAAACCGGCGGCACCATCGTCTCGAGCGCCCTGACCCTGGTCGACGAAATCATTGAGGCCCGCTACCCGCCGAGCCAGTGGAATCTCTATGTGGCCCAGGCATCGGATGGCGACAACTGGGATGACGACTCGCTGACCTGTCGTGATCTGCTGACCCGCTCGCTGATGCCGAGGCTGCAGTATTTCGCCTATGTCGAGATCACGCCCCATGCGCACCAGGCGCTGTGGGAAGAGTACGAGCGAGTGGAAGCCGAGTATGCCGACCGCTTCGCCATGCGTCAGATCATCGAGGCCGGTGATATCTACCCGGTATTCCGCGAGTTGTTCCAGCGGCGAGCCGCGTCGTCGTGAGGCGCGGCCCAGGAGGCAGCATGTCGGATCGCAAGCCCATCGCCACCGGCTCCGACTGGAGCTTCGAGGTTCTCGCCGAGTTCGAGGCGGAAATCGCCCGCCTGGCCGATGAATACCGGCTGGACACCTATCCGAATCAGATCGAGATCATCACCACCGAGCAGATGATGGACGCCTATGCCAGCGTCGGCATGCCGGTGGGTTACCACCACTGGTCCTTCGGCAAGCAGTTCCTGGCCGTGGAGCAGGCCTATCGGCGTGGTCAGATGGGCCTGGCCTACGAGCTGGTGATCAACTCCAACCCGTGCATCGCCTACCTGATGGAGGAAAACACCCTGATGATGCAGGTGCTGGTCATGGCCCACGCCTGCTATGGACACAATTCCTTCTTCAAGGGCAACTACCTCTTCCAGACCTGGACCGATGCCGGCTCCATCGTCGATTATCTGCTGTTTGCCCGTCGCTACATCGCCGAGTGCGAAGAGCGTCATGGCGTGACCGCCGTGGAGCAGCTGCTGGACGCCTGTCATGCCCTGCAGAACCACGGGGTCGATCGCTACAAGCGGCCCTCGCCGATCTCGGCGGAAGAGGAAATCCGGCGCCAGAAGGAACGCGAGAGCCACCGCCAGGCCCAGGTGAACACCCTGTGGCGCACCATTCCCGGACGCTCGCCGGCCGAGGCCGACAGCCCGGACATGGACGAGGAAGACCCGTTGGGTCTGCATGCCGGTGCCCGGTATCCCCCGGAACCCCAGGAAAACCTGCTTTACTTCATTGAAAAGAATGCCCCCTTGCTGGCGCCCTGGCAGCGGGAAGTGGTGCGCATCGTGCGCAAGTTGGCGCAGTATTTCTATCCCCAGCGTCAGACCCAGGTGATGAACGAGGGCTGGGCCACCTTCTGGCACTATACCCTGATGAACCGCCTCTACGATGACGGCCTCGTGGACGAGGGGCTGATACTGGAGTTCCTGCAGTCGCACACCTCGGTGGTCCAGCAGCCCGCCTTCGACAGCCCCGCCTACAACGGCATCAACCCCTATGCGCTGGGGTTCGCGATCTTCTCGGACCTGCGCCGCATCTGCGAATCTCCCACCGACGAGGACCGCCTGTGGTTCCCCGATCTCGCCGACAGCGACTGGCGGGAGACCCTGCAATTCGCCATGCACAACTTCAAGGACGAGTCCTTCATCCAGCAGTTCCTGTCGCCCCGCGTGATTCGCGAGCTCAAGCTGTTCAAGGTGGTGGACGATGATCAGGACGAGATGCTCGAGGTGACCGCCATTCATGATGAACGGGGGTATCAGCGCATCCGCGAGGCACTTGCCAGCCAGTATGCCCTCGCGGTGCGCGAGCCCAACATCCAGGTGCAGGCCGCGGATATTCGTGGCGACCGCTCGCTGACGCTGCGCCATATCCAGGATAACCGTCGGCCGCTGGCGCGCAGTGTCTATCCGGTCATGCGCCACCTGCACCAGCTCTGGGGATTCCCGGTCAAGCTGGAGTCGGTGCAGGACAACGAAATCGTCGGCCGCTATCAATGGCCATTGCCCGAGGATGACGACGCGGCGCAGTAGGCGCGTGGGCATGGTGCTGAGCATCGCTTGACGCTGCTATACTCGCCGCAGCCGCGATGGCCGCTGTCATCGCCTATCGTTCAGCCGAGTACCGTCGAGGAGCGCCTGATGCAGAATGCCGTGATCCTGATCAATACCGAGAAGGGCCAGGTCAAGCCGGTGGCCGAACGCCTGGCCGATGTCGAAGGCATCAGCGAGGTGTTTTCCACCTGTGGTCGCTATGATCTGGTGGCCATTGCCCGGACCCGGGACTTCGAGAGCCTGGCCGAGCTGGTGACCGGCCGCCTCAATGATGTCGAGGGCATCGCCGATACCGAAACCCTCAATGCCATGCAGGTTCACTCCCGCCACGATCTCGAGACCATGTTCTCGCTGGGTTGGTAACGCCTCTGCCGCAGCGGCCGGTTACGGCCCGCGGTGACTGACTGGAATGGATTCTCGAGATGTCTGCTGACTCTTTTCTGCGTCGCATGATGCGGCGTACGGGTGTTGCCGTGCTGTTCGCCGCCGTCGGCAGTGGCCTCTGGTACATGCAGGAGCGTGAGGTGCGTGATCGGCTGAGCTGGCAGGGCGTGCCGACCTGGGCCGAACTGACGCCGCTGAGCCTGCACCGCGTGCTGCGCAACGACGGCTATCTACTCGGCTGGTCGGACATCCGGGTCAGCCCCTTGTGGGTCAGCTATGCCCTGCAGGCCGTGGATGACCCGCAGGCAGGGGAGCGCCCGGGGTTTCGGCGTGACTGGCGCACCCTCTGGCCGCTCAAGCCCGACAGCTATGCCCACAGCGGGTATGACCGTGGCCATCTGGCGCCCAACTATGCCATCGCCGCCGTGCATGGCCGCGCGGCCCAGCGCGATACCTTCCTGATGAGCAACATGACGCCCCAGCGTCCGGATCTGAATCGCCGGCTGTGGCAGCGGCTCGAGGAGGTGGTGATGGATCGTTTCGTGCCGCGCTTCGGCCGGCTGCGGGTGATTACCGGCCCGATCTTCGACGACGAATTCTTCTTCAGCGGGGTCATGGAGCGTGCCGGCCTGGTGGAGGTGCCGGAGGCCTTCTACAAGATCCTGGTCGTGCCGGGTGCACAGCCCAGGGCGCTGGCCTTCATCATGCCCCAGGACGTCAGTGGCGATGAGCCGCTGGATCGTTACCTGGTCAGCATCGATGACGTCGAGGCGCGCACCGGCCTGGACTTTTTTCCGCAGCTCTCGGCGGCGGCGGACGAAGCGCTGGAAGCCGGGGTGCAGACACAGGGCTGGAATCTCGACGAGGTGGCGCGACTGCCGAGTCGCTTCTGAGCGAAGCCGGCAACGGCAGGACACAAAAAAACCGCGATTCAATGTCGCGGTTGCCTCTGGATACTGCTCGGATTGTGTCGTTCTGTCAGCGGCATGATACGGGGTATGGTGCCCAGGAGAGGACTTGAACCTCCACGTCCGTAAGGACACTAGCACCTGAAGCTAGCGCGTCTACCCATTCCGCCACCTGGGCGCATCATGCATGGTCGTGTTCCGCTATCGCTGTCGCGATGGTGCCCAGGAGAGGACTTGAACCTCCACGTCCGTAAGGACACTAGCACCTGAAGCTAGCGCGTCTACCAATTCCGCCACCTGGGCGAACACGAGCCGATCGAGCTGATAAAGAGCGTGATACCTTCCGACCCGAGGGTCATCAGCGTATCAAATGGTGCCCAGAAGAGGACTTGAACCTCCACGTCCGTAAGGACACTAGCACCTGAAGCTAGCGCGTCTACCAATTCCGCCATCTGGGCAAGTGGCGCGTATCATACCGAATTCAGCCGAGAATGCAACCCCTATTTGCCATGTCCGGTGCTTCGTTCCGGCGACCATGAGGGCAATCGGTGGGCTTGCAGGCTTGGGTGATGGGCGCTGCGGCGCTATACTGCCGACCATGACAAGATATTTGAACAGAACCGATGATAGCCTGCGGCACTCGCGCGTGACGCCACGCATGCCGTCCATGACCCTGCCAAGGATCCTCTCCGCATGACCCACTGGACGCTTGAAGACGACGCGCACGCCAGTCGCGAGGCCCACAAGTACGACAAGCCCGCTCCCAGCCGCGAGTATCTGCTGGCCAGGCTGGAAGACTACGGTAAACCCATTACGCCCGAGTCCATGAGCCAGATGCTCGGCCTCGAGGACGAGGACCTCCAGGAGGCCGTGCGCCGCCGGCTGTCGGCCATGGAGCGCGACGGCCAGGTGCTGCGCAATCGTCGCGGTGCTTACGCGCTGATCGACAAGCTCGACCTGATCAAGGGCAAGGTGCTGGGCCACCGCGATGGCTTCGGCTTCCTGCTCCGGGATGACGGCAAGAAGCCCGACCTGGTGATTCCGCCCCGTCAGATGCGCCGTGTCTTCCATGGCGATCATGTGCTGGTGCGCGTCAGCGGTCGGGATCGTCGCGGGCGTGACGAGGCCACCATCGTCGAGGTCCTGGCCCGCAACACCCAGACGATGGTCGGGGTGTACCGCGAGAATACGCCCGAGTTCGGCGTGCTGATTCCCGAGAACCCGCGCATCACCCAGGAAGTCATCATTCCGCACACCGCCAATGGCGGTGCTCAGGACGGCCAGGTGATCTCGGCGCACATCGTCAAGCAGCCGGCTACCCGTGTGCAGCCGGTCGGCGAGGTCAGCGAGGTGCTCGGCGAGCGCATGGACCCCGGCATGGAAATCGACATCGCCCTGCGCAGCTACGAGATTCCTTCGGAGTTTCCGCCGGAAGTGCTGGACCAGATCGCCAGCATGTCCGAGCAGGTGGCCGATGACGACAAGCAGCAGCGCATCGACCTGCGGGATTATCCGCTGGTGACCATCGATGATGAGTCTGCCAAGGACTTCGACGATGCCGTCTGTGCCTGGAAGACCAAGTCGGGCAGCTGGAAGCTGCTGGTGGCCATCGCCGATGTGTCCCACTATGTGCGCCCCGGCACGCCTCTCGACCAGGAAGCGATTGCCCGCGGCAACTCGGTGTACTTCCCGGGGCAGGTGGTGCCGATGCTGCCCGAACTGCTCTCCAACGGCCTGTGTTCGCTGAATCCCGAGGTCGATCGCCTGGCGCTGGTGTGCGAGATGAACATCTCCAAGAACGGGGCCATCAGTCGCTATCGGTTCTGCGAGGCTGTCTTCCGTTCCCACGCTCGCCTGACCTACAACAAGGTGTCGGCGATTCTCGAGGACGAGGGCGAGGAAGCCGATGCCCTGCGCGAGCAGTACCGTGACCTGGTACCGTCGCTGCAGAACCTGCACTCGCTGTATGGCGTGCTGCGTGGCGCCCGTGAGTCACGTGGCGCCATCGATTTCGAGACCACCGAGACGGCCATCGTCTTCAATGACGAGCGCAAGATCGAGAAGATCGAGCCGCGTTCGCGCAATGACGCCCACAAGATCATCGAGGAGTGCATGCTGGCCGCCAATGTGGCCACGGCCCGCTTCCTCGACAAGCACGACCTGCCGGCGCTGTACCGCATCCACGAGCGTCCGTCGCCGGAGCGCCTCGACAAGCTGCGCCTCTTTCTCAACGAGCTGGGCCTGTCTCTGGGCGGGGGTGACGAGCCGACGCCGCAGGACTATCGCGACCTGGCCGAGACCATCAAGGGTCGCGACGATGCCGACATCATCCAGACGGTGATGCTGCGCTCGATGAATCAGGCGGTCTACTCGCCGCAGAACGAGGGGCACTTCGGACTGGCGTATGAGGCCTATGCGCACTTCACCTCGCCGATTCGCCGCTATCCCGACCTGGTCGTGCATCGCGCCATCCGCTCGGTGATTCGCGGGCCGCGCCAGACCAATACCGTCCTGCGTGCCGACGATGCGCCGGTCGAGGCGCCGAGCAAGTGGTGCCCCTATACCTTCGAGCAGATGCTCGAACTGGGCGAGCACTGCTCGATGACCGAGCGGCGTGCCGATGATGCCACCCGGGACGTCGAAAGCTGGCTCAAGTGCGAGTTCATGTCCGACAAGCTCGGCGAGGTCTATGATGGCACCATCGCCTCGGTCACGCAGTTCGGCATCTTCGTGCGGCTGGATGATGTCTATGTCGAGGGCCTGGTGCACGTCACCTCGCTGCCTTCCGACTACTACCACTACGAGGCCGAGAAACACCGGCTCAAGGGTGAGAAGAGTGGCGCCAGTTACCGGCTCGGGGATGGCGTGACCGTTCAGGTGGCGCGTGTCGACCTGGATGATCGCAAGGTCGATTTCGAGCTGGCCGATGACAAGCCGCGTCCGAAGCAGGCGCCCAAGCGCCGCCCCCGGCAGCAGAATGCCGGCAAGGCAACGGGCAAGGGCAAAGGCAGCCAGGGCAAGGGCAGCCAGGGTGGTGCGGACTCGCAAGCCCAGAACGAAGAGGGCGGCAAGAAGCGCCGCCGTCGTGGTCAACGGCGCCGCTGAGTGGCGCCGTCTCAGCCGCTAGCGGGACTTTCCTCATGAGCAAGCCAACCCATCGCCACGGGCCCCGGGCGCCCGGCGGCCTGGATGCCGTCCATGGGGTGCACGCCGTTCGTGCCCTGATGGCGCGTGGCGAAATGCCGCGTGAACTCTGGGTTCAGGAGGGCGATGCCTCCGGTCGCCTCGCGGAGCTCCTGACACAGGCCCGCGAGGCCGGGGTCAGGGTCCAGACCCTGCCTCGCGAACTGCTCGACCAGCAGGCCCAGGGTGCCGTGCATCAGGGAGTGGTGGCCTTCTGTCCGCCGCTGGCCTTCGAAGCAGAGAACGCGCTCTGGCACCGGCTGCAGGGCTGGTCGGCGGCAACGCCGCCGCTGCTGCTGGTGCTGGACGGCATCACCGATGTGCACAACTTTGGTGCCTGCCTGCGCAGTGCCGATGCCGCCGGGGCGCACGGCGTGGTGGTGCCCAAGGATCGGGCCGCCCCACTCAACGCCACGGTGCGCAAGGTGGCCTGCGGTGCCGCCGAGAGTGTGCCGGTCTACCGGGCCACCAATCTGGCGCGGGCCATGGCGCGCATGAAGGAGCTGGGCGTCTGGGTCACCGGAACCGCCGGGGAGGCCGAGGCTTCGCTCTTCGAAGCGGATTTCAGCGTGGCCACCGCCCTGGTCATGGGCGCCGAAGGCAAGGGCATGCGCCGCCTGACGCGCGAAGCCTGTGATGGCCTGGTCAAGCTGCCGATGGTCGGGCAGGTCTCCAGCCTCAATGTCTCGGTCGCCACCGGTATCTGCCTGTTCGAAGCCGTGCGTCAGCGAGGTGCCGGACACGCTTGAGTGTCGGGGCGGCTGGTCTATCCCCTGAAGTCGATTAGCACACCACCGCTCGTTACTCGTAGCTCGCAGCTCGGCTTCGAGTTTCGTGCCTGCCGTTGGCAACGAGCCTGTGATACCTTATCGCGATCATCTTGACCTGGATTGCCAAGGATTTCATGGACGCACAAGCCAAGATCATCGATCGTCTCGCCGAGGAGCTCGGTGTTCGCACCGCTCAGGTCGCCGCCACCGTCGAACTGCTGGATGGCGGCGCAACCGTGCCCTTCATCGCTCGTTACCGCAAGGAAGTCACCGGGGCGCTGGACGACAGCCAGCTGCGCCAGCTGGAAGAGCGCCTGGTGTACCTGCGTGAGCTGGAAGAGCGTCGTCAGGGCGTGCTGTCGGCCATCGACGAGCAGGGCAAGCTGACCGACGAGCTGGCCGCGAGCCTGCGCGCCGCCGATACCAAGCAGCGCCTGGAAGACCTCTACCTGCCGTACCGCAAGAAGCGTCGCACCAAGGCGCAGATGGCCCGCGAGGCAGGCCTCGAACCCTTGGCCGACGCGCTGCTGGGCGACCCGACACTGGATCCCGAGTCAGAGGCGGCCGGCTATCTGTGTGCGGCCGATGGTGATATTCCGGCTTTCGAGGATGCCAGGTCGGCTCTCGATGGCGCCAAGCAGATCCTCATGGAACGCTTTGCCGAGGACCCCGAGCTGGTGGGCCGGCTGCGCGAGCGTCTGTGGGAAGACGGCATCCTCACGGCACGCCTGATCGACGGCAAGGAGCGCGAGGGGGCCAAGTTTTCCGACTACTTCGAGCATGATGAAGCCATCGGCAAGGTGCCCTCGCACCGTGCACTGGCCATGTTCCGTGGTCGCAACGAAGGCGTGCTGTCGCTGGTCATTCGCCTGCCCGGCGAGGAAGAGGCCAGCGTGCATCCGGCGCAGGTCGCCATCGCCCGACATTTCGCCATCGAGAACCATGGCCGTGCCGCCGACCGCTGGCTGGCCGAGGTGGTGCGCTGGACCTGGCGGGTCAAGCTGTATACCCATCTCGAGACCGAGCTGATGGGACGCCTGCGTGACCGTGCCGAGGCCGAGGCCATCGGCGTCTTCGCCGCCAACCTCAAGGATCTGCTGCTGGCCGCCCCGGCGGGTGCCAAGGCGACCCTCGCCATCGACCCCGGCCTGCGCACCGGCTGCAAGGTCGCGGTGGTCAGTGCGACGGGCCAGTTCCTGGGGGAGTCCACGATCTTCCCGCATGCGCCGCGCAACCAGTGGCAGGCGTCCCTGGCCGAACTGGCGCGCCTGGTCGAGGCGCATGATGTGGCATTGATCGCCGTGGGCAATGGCACCGCCAGTCGCGAGACCGACAAGCTGGCCGGCGAGCTGGTCAAGGCCATGGCCGACAAGCGTCGGCTGTCCAAGGTCATGGTCAGCGAGGCGGGTGCTTCGGTGTACTCGGCCTCGGAATATGCCTCCCGCGAACTGCCGAACCTGGACGTCACGGTGCGCGGGGCCGTCTCCATCGGCCGGCGCCTCCAGGACCCGCTCGCCGAGCTGGTCAAGATCGAGCCCAAGTCCATCGGCGTCGGTCAGTATCAGCACGATGTCTCCCAGGTACAGCTGTCGCGCAGCCTGGAAGCCGTGATCGAGGACTGCGTCAACGCCGTGGGCGTCGACCTCAACACCGCTTCCTCGGCACTGCTGTCGCGGGTATCGGGCCTCAATGCCAACCTGGCCGAGAACATCGTGTCGCGCCGCGACGCCGAGGGCGCCTTTCGTTCGCGGCGCCAGTTGCTGGATGTCAGCCGCCTGGGGCCCAAGACCTACGAGCAGTGCGCGGGCTTCCTGCGCATCATGAACGGCGACAATCCCCTGGATGCCAGTGCCGTGCACCCCGAGGCCTATCCGCTGGTCGAGCGCATCGCCGAGCGCAGCGGTCGCCAGCTGGCCGGGCTGATCGGCGACAGCGGCACCCTCAAGTCGCTCAAGGCGGCCGAATTCGCCGATGAGCGCTTCGGCGAGCTGACCGTCAACGATATCCTCAAGGAACTCGACAAGCCCGGGCGTGACCCGCGTCCCGAGTTCAAGGCGGCGCAATTCCGCGAGGGCGTCGAAACCCTCAAGGACCTGGAGCCCGGCATGGTCCTCGAGGGCAGCGTGACCAATGTCACGCACTTCGGCGCCTTCGTCGATATCGGGGTGCATCAGGATGGCCTGGTGCACATCTCGGCGCTGTCCAGCCAGTTCGTCGAGGATCCGCGGTCGGTGGTCAAGGCCGGAGATATCGTCAAGGTCAAGGTCATGAGCGTCGACCTGGAACGCTCGCGCATCGGGCTGACCATGCGCATGGATGACCAGCCCGGGGAAGAAGCGCCGGCCAGGCCGCGCGGCGGGAGCGACGCCCGGGGGAGCGGCAAGTCGCCGCGCAAGGGCGGTGGCAAGTCGCGCGGGCAGAGCGATCAGGATGAAAGCCGGGTAGGCGCCCTGGGCGCCGCGCTGCTCAAGGCCAGGAAGGACGGTTAAGGGCGAGCTACGAGATACGAGTTACGAGTTACGAGTTGCGAGTTGCGAGGTTCGAGATGCGTTGCCGGTGGATGGGTTGACGTTTGTCGGGGTGGTGCCATCATTCTGCTCGCTGCTCGCTGCTCGCTGCTCGCTGCTCGCTGCTCGCTGCTCGCTGCTCGCTGCTCGCTGCTCGCTGCTCGCTGCTCGCTGCTCGCTGCTCGCTGCTCGCTGCTCGCTGCTCGCTGCTCGCGCTTCGCGCCTTGAAACCTTGAATCACGGTTTTTCGACGCCATAATCTTAAGTTCTGTGGGTGCCCAGGCGCCCGACCGATCACCGGGCAGCCGCCATCCTGCAGCCGGCTGCCACGACAAGGGGTGTCATCTTGTCAGAATTGCTCTCCACCCTTATCGAACGACTCAGCGGTCCCGCCAGCCAGGGGCGCTTCAGTCGCCTGCGGCGCGGCATCGAGAAAGAGGGGTTGCGTGTCGACGCCGGTGGCCATATCGCGCAGACGCCGCACCCCGAGGATTTCGGTTCGAAGCTGACGCACCCGCATGTCACCACGGATTATTCCGAGGCGCTGCTGGAATACATCACGCCGGTCTACAGTCGCCCCGAGGATGCCGTCGAATTCATGGCCGACCTGCATCGCTTCAGCTATCGGCGCCTGAACGCAGAGCTCATCTGGCCGGCGAGCATGCCCGCCAGACTCGAGGGCAACGACAGCGTGCCGATTGCCGACTATGGAGCGTCCAATGTGGGCCGCATGAAGCACGTCTACCGCAAGGGGCTGGACGTGCGTTACGGCCGTATCATGCAATCCATTGCCGGGGTGCATTACAACGTCTCGCTGCCGGATGACTTCTGGTCATTGCTCAAGGAGCTGGAAGGCGATGACACGAGTTCCATGCAGGACTATCGCTCCTCGCGCTACTTCGACCTGATTCGCAACTTCCGCCGCCACAGTTGGCTGCTGCTGTACCTGTTCGGTGCCTCGCCGGCGGTGGATCGCAGCTTTCTGCCGGACGGCAGGGTCCCCGACAACCTGCACCCGCATGGCCGCGAAACGCTCGTTGCGCCTTATGCCACCAGCCTGCGCATGTCCGACCTGGGCTATCAGAACAAGGTGCAGGAGCAGCTCAAGATCTGCTTTAACTCGCTGTCCAACTACGTCAACACCCTGCGCCATGCCATCTCCACGCCGTGGCCGGATTATGCCGCCATGGGGGTGCATCTGGGTGGCAACGACTGGCAGCAGCTCAACGACAATATCCTGCAGATCGAGAACGAGTACTACAGCGATATTCGTCCCAAGCGTGTGGCGCGTCACGACGAGACGCCCAGCCAGGCGCTGGAGGCGCGGGGCGTCGAGTACATCGAGGTGCGCTGCCTGGACCTGGATCCCTTCGACCCGCTGGGATTCGATGCCACACGCAGCCGTTTCGTCGACACCTTCCTGATGTGGTGTCTGCTCACCGAAAGCCCCTGGATCAGTGACGAGGAATGCGAGCACCTCGATGACAACCGCCGCCTGGTGGTGTCCCGCGGGCGCGATCCTGAGCTGCGACTCGACCACCACGGCCGCAAGCGCAGCATCGCCGAATGGGGACACGATATCTTCGCCGAGCTGCGCGAGGTTGCGACCCTGCTGGATCGGCTGGAAGAGGGCGCGCCGCATGCCGAAGCGCTGGCCGAGCTGACGCCCTGGCTCGATGAGCCTGGCCTGACGCCCTCCGGGCGCCTGCTGGCAAGGCTCGAGCAACGCGACGAGGAATTCGTCGATGCGACGCTGGCGCTGGCCCGAGAGCAGGCAGCGCAGTTGCGCGCGGAGCCCGTCGAGTCGGCGCGGGCGGCGCTGTTCGACCAGCTGGTGGAGACGTCCTTTCAACAGCAGTCGGAAATCGAGGCCGGTGAGACCCAGAGCTTCGCGACCTTTCTGGCGGATTATTTCGAACGTGCCCGGGAGTCGCGGGCATTGACGCCACTGTGGGCCAAGGGAGGCCAATCATGATCTGGGAAGTCGAGGAATGGGGCGTCCGTCGCTGGTGCCTGGCGGGACTGGCATTCTGTGTCCTGATGATGGCCGTGGCGCTGGGCCTGGAGAACCTGGCCGGCATGGAGCCCTGTCCATTGTGCGTCTTCCAGCGCATGGCGGTCATCGCGGCCGGGGCCGTCTTCCTGATCGGGGCCCTGCATGCCCCCCGGGGCAGGGCGGGAGCGGCGGTCTACGGCCTGCTGGGGCTCATCGCCGTGGCCGTTGGCATCGCGCTGGCCGGTCGCCATCTGTGGCTGCAGTCGCTGCCGGCCGACCAGGTACCCAGCTGTGGGCCCGGGCTCGATTACATGATGGAGGTCCTGCCGCTGCAGCAGGTACTGGCCACCGTGCTCACCGGTTCCGGCGAGTGTGCCGAGGTAGGGGCCACACTGCTCGGCCTGTCGCTGCCGGGTTGGACGCTGATCGGTTTCGTGGTCCTGCTGCTGGCGCCGCTGGGGCTCTTGTCGAGGGTCTGGCGTCGCGATCACGGCTATCGTTGGCAGGGGCTTCCCGGGCGGGATTGACAGCATCCGCGGCAAGGGTGAGTCTGTGCCTTAAGCTCGGTGGCCACGCGAGGTAAGGGACCATGCTGGAAGACTGCAAGAACGCACAGGAACGCTGGGGCGGTGTTCACCAACTGATCGATCGTTGGCTGGCCGCCCGCAAGGCCCTGCTCGTCAATTTCAGTGAGCTCAAGCAGGCCTGCGACGAGGATCTCGACGCCGTTACCAAGGAACGCATCGACGCCTTCAGCGAGCTGCTGATGGACTACATCAGCGCCGGGCACTTCGAGGTCTACCCGCAACTTCGCGCCGAGGCCGACGCCTTCGACGACCACGACGCCCTGTCGCTGGCCGATCGACTCCTCGAGCGACTCGACATGTCCACCGAACTGGTGCTGGCCTTCGACGAAGACTACTCGAGCACCACCCACTGCGAACAGCACCTGCCGCGCCTGCCCGCCTGGCTGGAACGCCTGACCAAGGGCCTCACTGAACGCTTTTCGCTGGAAGACCGGCTCATCTCCCGCCTCCACGCCGTGCACTCCCCGGACGCCGCCAATGTGGAGCGCTAGCAGAAGCGATGCAGGGCGGCTGCGCCGCTTGAAGGGGCAGGAACGGCGCTTCGCGCCTGGAAGAGGGAAGAACGCGGCTCGCGCCGCTTGAAGGGGCAAGAACGGCGCTTTGCGCCTGGAAGAGGGAAGAACGCGGCTCGCGCCGCTTGAAGAGGGAAGAAAGCCCTTGACGCCACAATCCCGAGCGCTAGCCTGGCTTCTTCCTTCTTCCTTCTTCCTTCTTCCTTCTTCCTTCTTCCTTCTTCCTTCTTCCTTCTTCCTTCTTCCTTCTTCCTTCTTCCTTCTTCCTTCTTCCTTCTTCCTTCTTCCTTCTTCCTTCTTCCTTCTAACCCCTAACCCTCTTCCCCGGCCCCAGCACCAGCATGCAGGGTGTCAGCAGCAGGGTCAGGGCGGTGGCGAAGGTCAGGCCGCCGGCGATGGCGCTGGAGAGCTGGGTCCACCACTGGGTCGAGGGGGCGCCCAGGCCGAGTGAGCCGGCGAACAGGTCCACGTTGACTTCCAGCACCATCGGCATCAGGCCGAGGATGGTGGTGATGGCGGTGAGCAGTACGGGGCGCAGGCGCAGGCCGCCGGCCTGCAGGGCGGCATCATGGGCGGAGAGGCCGTCGCCGCGCAGCTGGTTGAAGGTGTCGATCAGCACGATGTTGTTGTTCACCACGATGCCCGCCAGGGCGATGATGCCCATGCCGACCATGACGATGCCGAAGGGCTGGGCATTGACCAGCAGCCCCAGCAGAACGCCGGCGGTCGAGAAGACGATGGCGGACAGCACCAGCAGTGCCTGGTAGAGGCTGTTGAACTGGGTCACCAGGATCAGCGCCATCAGGAAGATGGCCACCACGAAGGCGGTGACCAGAAAGCGCATGGCCTCCTGCTGATCCTCCTGCTCTCCGGCCACTTCGACAGTGACGCCCTCGGGCAGCGACTGCATGGCATCGCGCAGCGCCTGTAGGCGCTCATCGGGGCGAGCCCCGTCCTCGACATCGGCTTCCAGGGTGATGGCGCGCCGACCGTCGATGCGGTGCAGGGTGCTGACCTTGGGGGCCGGCTCGATGCTCACGAAGTTGGAGATCGGCACCTGGCCGCGGGCAGTATTGACGGTGAGTCGGTCGAGCTGGTCCAGCGAACGCGAGTCCTCGGGCAGGCGTACCCGAATGTCCACTTCATCATCCACGCCGGAAGGCCGGTAACTGGCGACCTGCAGGCCGGTGGTCAGCAGCTGCACGGCATTGCCGATGGTCGCCACATCGGTACCGAAGCGCGCGGCTGACTCGCGATCCACCTGGATTCGCCACTCCACGCCGGGCAGGCTGCGGTTGTCCTCGATGGCGCGGAAGCCGCCCAGCGAGTTCATGGCCTGGCGCAGGCTGTCCACGGCCGCCTCGGTCTGGGCGTTGTCGCTGCCGCTGACTTCCAGCACGATCGGCTTGCCCGCGGCCGGCCCCTGTTCCTGTTCGCGGAATTCCAGCTGGACCCCGGGGATGTCGGCGGTACGCTCCTGCATGTCGGCGAGAATCTGCCGTGCCGGACGCCGCTGGTGCCAGTCGATCAACTGGAATTGCAGCACGCCGATCACATCGGCACCGAGTTGCTGGTCCGAGGTGGCGAAGGACCGCGCATAGAGCGCCTGGATCTCGCTCATCCCGGTCAACCGGGACTCGACTCGCTGGACGATGGCGTCATTTTCCTGTGCCGAGAAGTCGCCCCGGGAGTGCACCAGCACCTGGGCGCTGTCGGGCTCCACGCTGGGAAAGAACTCCACGCCGTGATTGAAGCGCGCGTACGCCGTGTAGGTGACTGCCATCAACAGCAGGGCGACCAGCAACGTCAGCCCCGGGCGGGCCAGCAAGCGTCCCAGTACCCGGCGGTAGAGGCGTCCACCCGTGGTCACCAGCTCCTCGTCACTGAGCGAACGACCACCGCGGGCGCCGAAGACACCGCCCAGCGTCGGCAGGAACACCAGGGCCATGGCCAATGACGCCAGCAGGCACAGAATCACCGTGGCCGGCAGGTATTTCATGAACTCGCCGACCACGCCCGGCCAGAACAGCAGCGGCACGAAGACGGCCAGGGTGGTGGCGGTGGAGGCGATGACCGGCCAGCTCATGCGGCTGGCGGCATTGACCCAGGCCGCGCCGGGTGGCTGTCCCTGGCGCAGGTGGCGGTCGGCCAGTTCGCTGACCACGATGGCGCCGTCGACCAGCATGCCGGCCACCAGAATCAGGGCGAAGAGCACCACCATGTTGAGGGTCATGCCCAGGGCCCAGATCAGCAGGATGCCGGTGAGAAAGGCCCCGGGAATGGTCAGGCCGACCATCAGGGCCGGGCGCAGGCCCATGGCGGCGAGAATGACGATGAGGACCAGCAGTACCGCGGTCAGCACGTTGTTGAGCAGCTCGGAGAGCATCGACTCGACCTGCTCGGACTGATTCATGATGGTCGTCACCTCGAGGTCCTCGGGCATCAGGCCCCTGGCCTCCTCGAGCAGGGCTTCCACCGAGTCGATGGTGGCGATGATGTTGGCGCCGGCACGCTTGGCGACTTCCAGTACCATGGCCGGCTGGCCGTCGATGCGCGCGAAGCCCTGGGGGTCCTTGAAGGTCGGGCTCAGGCGGGCCACGTCGTCGAAGGTCACCACCCGGTCACCCTCCACCTTGACCGGCATCTTCATGATGTCCTCGAGCTGCGATATGACGCCCGGGACCTTGAGTGCCAGGCGTCCGGCACCGGTGTCCAGGCTGCCCGCCGCGACCAACCGGTTGTTGCGGCTGACCCGGTTGAACAGCGTCTGGAAATCCACGCCATAGCTGTGCAGCACCTGAGGGTCGACGATGATTTCCAGCAGGTTCTCCCGATCGCCGCCGATATCGACTTCCAGCACCTGGGGAATGGCCTCGATGCGCTCCTGAAGGCGACGCGCGACGCTGACGCGGCGGCTCTCCTCGACGGGGCCAGACAGGCCGATGGAGAGCACCGGGAAGAGCCCCACATTGACCTCCACGACCCGGGGTTCATCGGCCTCGTCGGGCAGCTCGGCCTTGGCGATATCGACCTTTTCGCGCACGTCGGTCAGGGCCTGGTCGGGGTCGAAGCCGGGATCGAATTCCAGATTCAGCGAGGCGTGGCCCTCGCCGGCCTGAGCGGTCAGCTTGCGCAGCCCCTCGATGCTGCTCAGTTCCTGCTCCATGGGGCGGACCAGCAGGCGTTCGGCGTCCTCCGGGCTGACCCCTTCCAGGGTCATCGAGACATAGATGACCGGAATGGGGATGTCCGGGTTGGCTTCCTTGGGCACCGCCTGCCAGGCGGCCAGGCCGGCCAGCAGCAGGGCCAGCAGCAGCATCAGGGTCGTGCGCGAGCGGTCCAGCGCCGCCGAGATCAGCGTGCGCATGATCAGTCGGACTCCTCTTGCGTCGCGCTGGGCGCTGTGTCGGCGGCGACCGGCGTGACCCTGTCGCCGGGGTCGACGAAGCCCCCGCCCAGGGTGATCAGCCTGATGCGGTCCGGCAGCCCGGCCACCCGGGCCACTTCATCGTCACTGCTGACCAGCTCGACGTTGTCGCGTACCACCCGGTCCCGGGCATCGAGATGCTTGACCGCCAGCTGGCCCCGTTCATCGAGCTCGAGCAGGGCCGGTGACAGGCGGTGCACCTCGCGCGGCGGCAGGGTCAGTTCGAGGGTGGCGCTGGCGCCGGCCAGTCGGCGATGCTCGGGGTTGTCGAGTGCGACCTCAATGGCGAAGCTGCGGGTCTGGTCGTCGGCGCGACTGGCGATATGCGTCAGCTCACCCTCGAGGGTCGAGCCGTCGAGCAGGCGTACCCGGGCCGGCAGGCCGGTCTCCAGACCCAGCACCTTGCGTTGCGGCACCCAGGCGCGGGCGGTGAGTCGGGAGTCGTCGACCAGCCGGCCCCAGGTTTCACCGGCCTGCACCAGCTCGCCAGGGTCCACGTCGAGGCGGTCGAGGACGCCGGGGAAGGGGGCCTCGAGGCGGGTGTCGTCACGTTGCTGGCGCAGCTCGGCGAGTTGTGCGGCGGCGGCGCTCAGGGCACTCTGACGGCGCAGCAATTCGGGGTTCGAGATCAGCTCGCGATCGCGCAGCCCGCGTGCCCCGGAAAGCTCGGCGCGCGCCAGGGCCAGTTCGGCCTCGGCCTGCTGGAGGCGCTCGGGCAGGGCATCCTGCTCGAGGCTGAGCAACAGCTCACCGCGTTCGACACGGCTGCCCTGCTTGACCGGCAGGGCCTCGACGCGACCGCTCTGGCGGGCCCGCAGTTCCAGGGCGCGATGGGCTTCCAGGTCGCCCTGGACAATCAGTCGCGGCGCATGCGACGAGGCCTGGCGCTGCTCGACCTCGACCCGCGGTGGGGCCGCGGTCTCGTCGGAGGGAGCGGCGTCGGGTGCCGAGTCGCGAAAGCTCGAGATATCGCCGAAGACCAGCCATAGCAGCAGGGCAAGCCCCAGGGCAATGGCCAGCAGGACAGAAAAGGCGGGGCGTTGACGTGGCATTCGGGCCTTCCATGGTGGCTACCGGTTGACCGGGGAATCATCGCAGCATCCGGGCGGGTAGGGAAGGTGCCCGGTTGCGCCGATGACATCGCCTGGCCGGCCGTCACCGCGTGAATTGAGTTTTGCGCAATGCCGGCATACCATTTCAGGCGTTGCATGCCCGGCCTGGGCGGGTCATCACCTGCCTGCCTGGCTCACTCTCACGGCGACAACCGAAGGAGCCACGATGAAAGATCCCGTCCGTATAGCCATTACCGGTGCCGCAGGTCAGATCAGCTACTCACTGGCGTTCCGCATCGCCGCCGGCGACATGCTGGGCAAGGACCAGCCGGTCATCCTCCAGTTGCTCGAGATTCCGCCGGCCATGGATGCCCTCAACGGCGTGGTGATGGAACTCAACGACTGTGCCTTCCCGCTGTTGCACGACATCGTCGCCTCAGATGACCCCAATGTCGCCTTCAAGGACGCGGACTTTGCCCTGCTGGTCGGCGCGCGTCCGCGTGGTCCGGGCATGGAGCGCAAGGACCTGCTGGAAGCCAATGCGGCCATCTTCTCGGTTCAGGGCAAGGCGCTCAACGATCATGCCAGCCGCGATGTGCGTGTGCTGGTGGTCGGCAATCCGGCCAATACCAATGCGCTGATCGCCTCCTGCAATGCGCCGGATCTCGACACGGGCCAGTTCACCGCCATGATGCGGCTGGACCACAACCGTGCCACCACCCAGCTGGCGCAGAAGACCGGCAAGCATTCCACGGATGTCGAGTCGATGATCGTGTGGGGCAACCACAGCGCCACCCAGTATCCGGACCTTTCCCATTGCAAGGTGGATGGCAAGCCGGCGCTCGACCTCGTCGATCAGGACTGGTACGAGAACGACTTCATTCCTGGCGTCCAGCAGCGTGGCGCCGCCATCATCAATGCCCGCGGCGCTTCTTCCGCCGCTTCCGCCGCCTCGGCCGCCATCGACCACATGCGTGACTGGGCGCTGGGCAGCGACGGCATCGTCAGCATGGGTATCCCCGCCGACGGCAGCTATGGCGTCGAACCCGGCATCATGTACTCCTACCCGGTGACCTGCCAGAACGGTCAGTACACCATCGTGCAGGGCCTGGAGGTCAGCGACTTCAGCCGCGAGCGCATGAACGCCACCGAGCAGGAACTGCGCGAAGAACGCAACGCCGTGGAGCATTTGCTCGGGTAAGAAGAAAGAATGAAGAAGTAAGTCGTAAGAAAACCCCGGACGCTCAGGCGATCGGGGTTTTCTTGTTGGGGCAGCCTTCTTCCCTCTTCAAGGCGCGAAGCGCCGTTCTTCCAACTTCCCTCGCAGCTGGGGGGTCAATCCCTCAGACTGATAATCCGCCAGTCGCGTTGTGTGGCGATGTCGCGCAGGGTCGGGTCGGGGTCGACGGCGACGGGGTGGTCGACGGTCTCGAGCAGCGGCAGGTCGTTGTGCGAGTCGCTGTAGAACCAGGCGCCGTCGAGGGTGTCGTCGCGATCCTCCAGCCATTCCATCAGGCGGGTGACCTTGCCCTCCTGGTAGCTCGGGGTGCCGGTGACTCGGCCGGTATAGTGCCCGTCGACCATCTCGGGTTCGACGGCGATCAGCTCGTCGATGCCCAGGCGGTCGGCGATCGGCTGGGTGATGAAGCGGTTGGTGGCGGTGATGATCAGCAGGGTGTCGCCGCGACTGCGGTGGCGGGCCACCAGCTCTTCACCGCGCTCGAGGATGGCCGGTTCGATCTTGCTGGCCATGAACTGCTGGTGCCAGGCCGCCAGCTGTTCCGGGCTGTTGTCGGCCAGCGGCTTGAGGGCGACCTCGAGGAAGGCTCGCATGTCCAGGGTGCCGGCCTCGTAGTCGGCCATGAAGCGGTCGTTGGCTTGCCTGTAGGCGACCGGATCCACCGCGCCCTGTTCCAGCAGGAACTCGCCCCAGGCATGGTCGCTGTCGATGGCCAGCAGGGTCTTGTCGAGGTCGAAGATGGCGAGGCTCACGGCATTCCTCTCGAGGGTCGGCGATGATCGGGGAGCGGGGATTATGTCAGAGGTCCGGCGCCGATTCGAGCATGGACGATTGCCTTATTGAACCCTTTCACGCGCTTGTGGAAGAATGATCCCAATATTGGATTCATAAGGTGAAGCCCGTGATCGACGCAGACGGCTTTCGCCCCAACGTTGGTATCATCATTACCAACGACAGAGGGCAGCTGCTTTGGGCGCGTCGGGTTGGGCAGAATGCGTGGCAGTTTCCCCAGGGAGGCATCAAGGCTGACGAGACACCGCAACAGGCACTGTTCCGTGAGTTGTACGAGGAAATCGGTCTGACGGCCGATGATGTCGAAGTGCTTGGCTGCACCAGGGGATGGCTGCGTTACCGCCTGCCGCGACGCATGGTGCGAACGCATTGCCACCCGGTATGCATCGGCCAGAAACAGAAGTGGTTTCTGTTGCGGATTCGCTGCCGGGAAAACCGGATCTGCATGGACAGCGGTCCGGCCAAGCCGGAATTCGATGGCTGGCGATGGGTGAGCTACTGGTATCCGCTGGGTCAGGTCGTGCCTTTCAAGCGCGAGGTCTATCGACGCGCGCTGCGTGAGCTGTCGCCGCGAGCACAGCGTCTGGCTCTCGATCGGAGCTGATTGCCCGACACGCGCCGGGGCGACTCCCGGCACCATACTCCGGAGGCGAGAGACCCGTACAATGGACAGCAGGACGCCGATGCTCGAAGTGCTGCGGCGCATCATTCTGGAGGTCAACGGGGCTCGCAACCTGGACGCGGCCCTTTCCACCATGGTGCGGCGCATCCGCAAGGCCATGCGTACCGACGTGTGTTCCTTCTATCTCTTCGACCCCGATCTCGATCGGCTGGTGCTGATGGAGACGATCGGGCTGCGCAGCCAGGCGGTGGGGCAGGTCACCCTGCCCGTGGGCGAGGGACTCGTGGGCCTGGTGGCCAAGCGCGAGGAGCCGCTCAACCTCGAGGATGCGCGTGCCCATGCGCACTTTCGCTATTTCGAGGCCACCGGGGAAGAGCGCTATTCGAGCTTCCTGGGCGTGCCGATCATCCACCAGCGCCGCATGCTCGGCGTGCTGGTCGTTCAGCAGTCCGAGAAGCGTCGCTATGATGAGGCCGATGAAGCCTTCCTGGTGACCATGGCCGCTCAGCTGGCCGGGGTGCTGGCGCATGCCCTGGCCACCGGCAGTCTGACCCGCCCGGCCATGCCGGGCGGGCAGGCGACCTTCGTGGGCGTCGCGGCCTCGCCGGGGATGGCCATCGGCCAGGCCGTGGTGATCGCGCCGCCGGCCGATCTGAACAGCGTGCCGGACCTCATCCCCACCGATGAAGAGTACGAGATCGAGCGCCTGCGCGATGCCATCGGCAAGGTGCGCGACGAGATTCGCTCGGCGGGCGAGCGCCTGGCCAACCGGATTTCCACCCAGGAGCTGGCGCTGTTCGATGTCTATCAGCAGATGCTGGGCGAGGCGGCGCTGTCCCAGGAGGTGGTCAAGCGCATCCGTGAAGGCCAGTGGGCGCCGGGGGCACTGGCCGATGTGGTGCGTCGCCACGTGCAGTATCTCGAGCGTGTCGACGATGACTACCTGCGCGAGCGTGCCGCGGATGTGCGCGATCTGGGGCGGCGCGTGCTGGCGCATCTCCAGGAAGGCACCAGTGCCACGCCGGATGTCTATCCCGAGAACACCATCCTGGTCGGCGACGAGATCAGCGTTTCCATGCTGGGCGAGGTGCCCCGCGACCGCCTGGCCGGCCTGGTCTCGGTCCAGGGCTCCAGCACCTCGCATGTGGCGATTCTGGCTCGCGCCATGGGCATTCCCACGGTGCTCGGCATGGTCGATCTGCCGCTGCCGCGTCTCAACGGCACGCCGGTGGTCCTGGATGGTCACCGCGGGCGCCTCTTCGTGCGTCCCAACGAGGAGCTCGAGCGTCGCTATCAGAGCATGATCGACGAAGAGCGCGAGCTCAGCGAAGTCCTCGAACACGAACAAGATCTGCCGAGCCGCACCACGGATGGTCATGACATACCGCTGATGGTCAATACCGGCCTGGCGGTGGATGCCGTGTCTTCCCTGAAGGCACGCATCGGCGGCGTCGGGCTGTATCGCACCGAAGTGCCGTTCATGATCACCGAGCGCTTCCCCGGCGAGCAGGAGCAGACGCGCCTGTACCGTGAGCAGTTGGAGGGGTTCGCGCCCCTTCCGGTGGTCATGCGCACCCTGGATATCGGCGGCGACAAGGATCTTCCCTACTTTCCCATCGAAGAGGCCAACCCCTTCCTGGGCTGGCGGGGCATTCGCGTCACCCTGGACCACCCGGAAGTCCTGATGGTCCAGCTTCGGGCGATGTTGCGCGCCTCCCAGGGGCTCGACAATCTGCAGGTATTGCTGCCGATGGTCACCAATGTCGACGAGGTCGGCGATGCCCTGAGGTTGCTGGAGCGTGCCATTTCCGAACTCGGAGAAGACGGCATCGTGGTGGCCAGGCCCAGGGTCGGGGTGATGATCGAGGTGCCGGCCACGCTCTATCAGCTCGGCGCACTGGCCAAGCGCGTCGACTTCTTTTCGGTGGGCAGCAACGACCTGACCCAGTATCTGCTGGCCGTGGATCGCAACAATCCGCGCGTCGCCGAACTCTACGATGCCTGTCATCCGGCCGTGCTGTCGGCGCTGGCCCGGCTGGCCGCGGAGTCGCGCGACCTGCAGGTGCCGGCATCGGTGTGCGGCGAGCTGGCCGGGGATCCGGCCGGTGCCCTGCTGCTGATGGGCATGGGCTTCAGTTCGCTGTCCATGAACGCGCCCAGCCTGCCCAAGGTGCGGGCGGCGGTCAGGCGTGTTTCCTTGCAGGCGGCTCAGCAACTGGTCGACGAGACACTGGAACTCGACTCGCCGGCCGCGGTGCGCAAGCACCTCGACCAGCGCATGGCCGAGTGGCAATTGAGCCACCTGCTGCCGCCGCGGGATTGATGGTCGTCACTGCCGGTGGTGCTTCAGGCATGGCGGGTGTCGATGTGATGGTCGTCGAGCCAGGTTCCGCCGGGGCCGAAACGCCGCTCGTGCATCCTGAAGTGCCCGCTGGACTGCCATTCCAGCCAGCTCGTTGAGCGTGTGCCGTATTCGTCGCCCAGGATGAAGGCGGCAGAGAGCCGGCGTTCGAGCTCCGGCTCCACACCGGTGTCGGGCAGCCGCTCGTCGTCGGTCTGACGGGTGTCGGCGAAGCGTGTCAGTGCCGTCTCCGGCCAGCCGGCCTGCCGACTGTCCGCCAGGCCCTGACAGGCGCTCAGCAGCTTGGGCCAGGGGGTGTCGAGGCTGGCGTTGGAGAGGCCGTGGATGCCGGGCGGAACGGCCGTGAGACTCAGCGCCGCCCGGCCGCGGTGCAGGTGCCAGAGCCGCTGGCCATCCCCGGCCAGCAGGTTGAAGCCGGCGTAGCGTCGCGCCTCGCCCTGTGCGAGCTGCCTCAGCCATTGCGCCAGGTCATCGCACTCGAGAGCGTCTCTGACCAGTGCGCCGCGGCTGGGGGACGAGGCCGGCACCTCGAGACCAGGATCGCGAACATTGGTCACCGCGGCGAAGCGTCCGTGGCGGTGCATGGCCATCCAGCCACCGCCACCTTGCAGGTCACGTCCGCCGATGATGTCCGGGGCATCTTCCCAGATGCCGAGGCCGGCCGTGGGGCGGGCATGAAATTCGTCACGATTGGCCATCAGGCGCAGTCGGATGGCGTCGTCGGGGCGGAAATCGAAGGCGATCAGGCACATCTGGCTGAGCCTAACCGGCTTTGACGGTCTTGCAAAGTCCGCTTGCAAGCCCCGGGCAAGCGTCACGAACGACGGCGGCAATTTATCGGCACCCTCTCATGACAGTCCGGGTTTCTCGGCGTAAACTTTGTTTATCATCGACCCGTTACAAGGATGAGCATGCGAGTCGTATTGCCCAAGGAGCCTCTCTGGACACAGGTAGTGAGCCCTATCCTGTGGCCGGTGTTGCTGGCCCAGTTACTGCTGGTCGTGCTGGGTGTCGCCATCACCCTGATCTGCTGGTGGCTGATGCCGGCAGAGGCTTCCTGGAGTCTCACCTTCTGGCTGCTGTTGGCGCTGCTGGTCGGCAGCAGCCTGAATGTGGCCATCTTCCTGATGCTGCTCAGGCAGCGCCTGTATCGACATACGCAGGAACTCGCGGCGCGTCTCGACAGCCTGGATCGGGCGCTTGACCAGACCGTGGAGCCGGCAGAGGACCAGCGGGCGGCCACGCGCTCGCCTCAGGACCGGATCGACCACCTGGTGACCCGACTGGGGGGGCCGGCGTCTCGGGATCAGGGTGAACTGGCCCGGGCACGACAGGCCGAGCAGCGTCTGAGCGATGAGCTGGAGTCGCTGCAGAGCCGCATGGGCCGCCTGGAGACCGAACGCGAGCGAGCCCGTGAGTCTGCCCGGCTCAAGTCGCATTATCTGGCTCATCTCCAGCAGACCCTGATGCCTTCGCTCGAGGCGCTCGAACAACAGATGCCGACCGAGACGTCATGTCCTGAACTGGTGGGCAAGTTACGCAGCCAGCTGGCGGATGCCAGATCACTGCTGGACACCCTCGACGAGTCACCTGACGCGGCACAGGACCCCAGTGCCTGTGTGCTGATCGTGGATGATGGCCCCGTCAACCTGATGCTGGCCCGACAAGTGCTCGAGCGCGAGGGGTTGCAGGTAGTCACCGCATCCTGTGGCAGCGAGGCGCTGGAGCGCCTGTCGGAATGGCCGATCGATCTGGTGTTCATGGATATCTTCATGGCCGACATGGACGGTGTCGAGACCTGCCGCATCTGGCGGGAACGTGAGGCGGCCGGGCCCGGCACGGGACGCAATGTGGTGATCGCCCTGACCGCCAATGCCGGTGAGGCGGATCGACGCCGTTTCGAGGAAGCCGGGATGGATGACTATCTGGCCAAGCCATATCGCCCCCAGGACATCCTGGAAACCGTGCGTCACTGGTTACCGGGTGTGCTCCAGGATGGCAAGGAGCCTTCATGAGCGCGGTCTCGTTGTGGCTCGGCTACCTGGCGCTGGGTAGTGTGGCGGGGACGCTGGCCGGGCTATTCGGTATCGGCGGCGGCCTGATCATCGTGCCGGCGCTGGTGTTTGCCTTCGAGCTACAGCGGGTCGCGCCGGAGGTGGTGATGCACCTTGCCGTGGGCACGTCGCTGGCGACGATCGTGGTGACCGGCGCCTCCTCGGCGCTTGGCCACTATCGCCGCGGCAGTGTCCACGAGCCCTGGCTGCTGGCCTTGCTGCCGGGCTTGATCATCGGCGCCATTGGCGGTGGGCTGGTGGCGGATCGCCTGTCGAGCGAATGGTTGGGCATGCTGTTCGGTATCTTCCTGCTGCTGGTGGCGGTCAAGATGCTGCTCGGCCTGCGGCCGGCAGCGCGCCACCAGGAGCCCGGGAGTGGTGCGATGATGCTGGCCGGCGCCATGATCGGTGGCGTCTCGGCGCTGTTCGGCATCGGCGGGGGAACCCTGAGTGTCCCCTGGCTGTCACGTAGCGGTGCGACCATGACGCAGGCAGTCGGCACGTCTTCGGCATGCGGTCTGCCGATCGCTTTGCTGGGAGCCGCCACCTTCATCCTGGTCGGCTGGCAGGAGCCCGGTCTGCCGCCGGGCGCGCTGGGTTATGTCATGTGGCCCGCCTTCTTCGGCATCGTTCTGACCAGTGTGCCCTGTGCCCGCCTGGGCGTCTGGCTCGCCCACCGGCTACCGGCCCGACAGCTCGGCGTCGCCTTCGCCCTGCTGCTCGCGGGGGTCGGGGTGAAGTTCCTGCTATAGCTATAAGCCGTAAGCTTTAAGCTGGAAGAAAAAACCTTGACCCTAGGGCGCAAGGAGGCAGACTGCCTTCCAGCTTCCAGCTTCCAGCTTCCAGCTTCCAGCTTCCAGCTTCCAGCTTCCAGCTTCCAGCTTCCAGCTTCCAGCTTCCAGCTTCCAGCTTCCAGCTTACGAGGACCCCATGCTGACTTATCCCTCCATCGACCCGGTTGCTATCTCGATCGGGCCTTTCCAGGTGCATTGGTACGGCCTGATGTACTTGATCGGTTTCCTCGCTGCCTGGTGGCTGGGGCGTCGGCGTGCCGAGCGTATCGGCCTGACCCGCGATGACGTTGGCGATCTGCTGTTCTATGGGGCACTCGGTGTGGTCCTGGGCGGTCGCCTGGGGTATGCGCTTTTCTATGGCATGGAGCAGTGGCTGGCGGATCCGCTCTGGGTGCTGCGTGTCTGGGATGGCGGCATGAGCTTTCATGGCGGCCTGCTGGGGGTGCTGCTGGCTGCCTGGTGGTTTGCCCGGCGCAAGCGGCTGGCGTTTTTCACTCTGACCGACTTCGTCGCGCCCCTGGTACCCATCGGCCTGGGGGCCGGGCGTATCGGCAACTTCATCAACCACGAGCTGCCGGGGCGGGTGACGGATCTGCCCTGGGGCATGCCGTTTCCCGGTGTGGGGCCGGAGCCGCGTCACCCGTCCTCGTTGTACGAGGCCGTGCTGGAAGGCCTGGTGCTGTTCGTCGTGCTCTGGTGGGTCTCGGCGAAGCCGCGTCGTCGTGGCTTTATCTCGGGGCTATTCCTGGTACTCTACGGCATCTTCCGGTTCGCGGTGGAATTCGTGCGGCGTCCGGACCCGCAGCTCGGGTTCATTGCCTTCGACTGGCTGACCATGGGCATGCTGCTGTCGCTGCCGATGATCATCGCCGGGGCGGGTTTGATGGTCTGGTCGCGACGCCAGCCGACGCCCTGACGGGAAGACGCCGCTGCGCGGCGTCTTGAAGAGGGAAGAGCGTCGCTTCGCTCCTGGAAGAGGGAAGAGTATAGCGCGGCTCGTGTTTTTCTTCCCTCTATCCTTCTTCCGACTTGGAGCTGATGGCTTACGGCAGCTGTAGCCTCTGTGTAGAATAACCACTCAATTTCCCAGCTGTGATTTTGCCGTGAAAGCCGAGACTCTACCTCCTCTGGAACAGCCTTATCTCGACCTGATGCGTGCGGTGCTGGAGCATGGCGTCGAGCGCGGTGACCGTACCGGCGTGGGTACGCGCTCGCTGTTCGGCCATCAGATGCGCTTCGACCTGTCGCGCGGATTTCCGCTCATCACCACCAAGAAGCTGCATCTGCGCTCGATCATTCACGAGCTGCTGTGGTTTCTGGCCGGTGATACCAATATCGCCTATCTCCGGGAGAACGGCGTCAGGATCTGGGACGAGTGGGCCGACGCGAACGGCGACCTGGGGCCGGTCTACGGTTACCAGTGGCGCAGCTGGCCGGATCCGCGCGGCGGTCATGTGGACCAGATCGCCGGCTTGCTCGAGAAGTTGAAGCACAACCCGCAGTCGCGGCGCTTGATCGTCTCGGCCTGGAACCCGGCGCTGGTCGATGATATGGCCCTGCCGCCGTGTCACTGCCTGTTCCAGTTCTACGTGGCCGACGGGCGGCTGTCCTGCCAGCTTTATCAGCGCAGTGCCGACATCTTCCTCGGGGTGCCCTTCAATATCGCCAGCTATGCCCTGCTGACCCGCATGATTGCTCAGGTGGCCGGGCTCGAGCCGGGGGATTTCGTGCACACCCTGGGCGATGCGCACCTCTATCTCAATCATCTCGAGCAGGCCGAGCTGCAGCTGACCCGCCAGCCGGCCGAGGCGCCTCGTCTGGTGCTCGAGCCCGGCGTGGATGACCTCTTCGCGTTTCGTTTCGAACATATCGCCATCGAGGGCTATGCACCGCACCCGCACATCAAGGCGGAGGTCGCCGTATGACGGATAACACCCTGGTGCCCGTCGCCATGATCGCGGCCATGTCGAGCAATGGCGTGATCGGCGTCGACAACAAGCTTCCCTGGTACCTGCCCGAGGACCTCAGGTTCTTCAAGTTCATGACCCAGGCCAAGCCGCTGGTGATGGGGCGCAAGACCTTCGCCTCGATCGGCAGGCCCTTGCCCGGCCGCCTGAATATCGTGATCACGCGGGATACGAACTTTCAGCCCGAGGGTGTCAGGGTCTGCCATGACCTGGCGGCGGCACTGACGCTGGCCGATCAGCAGGCCACCATCGATGGCGTCGACGAGATCATGGTCATGGGAGGCGCCCAGATCTATGCTCAGGCCCTGCCGTTGGCCAGCCGGCTGTATCTGACCGAGGTGGCCGTCGAGGTACAGGGCGACGCGCATTTCCCGCCGCTCGACATCACGCAGTGGCAAGAGCAGCAGCGTGTGCCCGGCAACCCCGACGAAGGACAGCCGGCCTATGATTTCGTGTCGTATCAGCGTCGCGGTTTGCCAGAGACCGACGCCTGACACAGACTGTCAGTGTGGCGCCGGGGCGCTGGAGAAGCCCGCGGCGTGTTCAGGAAGGCGCACTTGGAGGATCAGGAATTGATCGAGGAACGTTCAACGCGCTTGATGGTGGCGCTGGAAGGGCGCGCCGAGGCCCTGCTGGAGGCGCTGCATGAGGCGCGCAGCCAGCGTGCGACCATGGTGGCGCGGCTCGATGAACTGGAGCACCAGCGACAGGCTCTGGAAGCGCGTAACGCCGAACTGATAGCCGAGGCCAGGGAGCGGGCCGATGAGCGCGATACGCTGGCACAACAACTGACCGAGTTGCAGGACCGTCTGGCCGATGCCGAAGCCTCGGGGATGGAGTTGCTCGAGGAAAATCGCGAGCTGGACGAGCAGAACCGCGAGCTCGAATCCCACAATCGGCAGTTGCGTGCCGAACGCGATGACCCCGGGGAGCATGAGGTCAGTCCCTTCTTTCAACGGCGTGGCCGTCGCGCCCAGGGGTTTTCGGCCCTGATGGGGCAGCGGCACAAGCCGTTTCAGGAGGCTGGCAATGCCGACTCCGAGCCGGCAGAGAGCGAGGATCAAGTGCCGGAGACTGCCGATGAGCCTGCCGCAGTCGTCGAGGGGCCGTCGGAACAGGACCAGCAGGAAACGCTGCCCAGCATCGATGAGGCGCCGTCTCCCCAGGCGTTGCTCGAGCAATGGTATCAGCGCTATCCCGAGGCCTTCTTCAAGGGGCACACGCGCCCGCTGCAGGTGGGCATTCATGAAGCCCTGACAGCCCGCGAAGCCTGGCCGGAAAAGCTGGTGCGGCGGGCCCTTGCCTGTTACGTCAACCTGCCGCGTTATCTCAAGTCGGTGCGCGAAGGCGCCGAGCGCATCGATCTGGATGGCGCGCCTGGAGGGCAGGTCGATGGCGGTGCCGCCGAGCATGCCCGCAAGAAGCTCGAGCGCCTGCAATCCGCCCGGCGCAGCAGTGCCAAGGCCTCGCGGCGTGCGACTCCGCGCAGAAGTGCCGGCGGCGGGAAGGTGCAGCAACGGGATTCTCGCGACCCGAAAGAGGCCAGCAATGCCGGTCATCAGGGAGGGGCGAGTGACCAGACCCGGGAAACGGATTCAATGAAGTCGTCTGCGGACACGTCGAGCCAGGCGATGTCATCCGCCCAGGCCGATGAGCCCGCCGATAGCCGCATGCAGCGCAAGCTCGGCGAGTTGATGGCTCGCCACAACGCGGACGGCACGAGCCGCTGAAGGGTGCGCGGGTCGTCTGCGTGACTTGAAAGCGTCATCTCGGCCATGCATGATGCACCTTGTGCCGCATCGATATCAGAGCCTCGGGCTCTTCCCGATGTGCGACGGCAGGCCCGCCGGGATGGCGTCCGGCCAGTTTCGCGGGGAAAATGCGGGATTTTTTGTGCAGAGAAAGAAAACAGTGTTTTTTTCTTGTTGCGCTCTCGCTGATCCCGGTATAAAGTTGTCCCTGCGAGCATTGGAATATAACAAGGCTTGGCCGTGGTCCGGCTCGCATGCTGCCCTCCATGAGGATTCATGCAGCAACGAGAACCGGTACCTGACAGGCAAGCCGGCTGCAAAACGCAGCATCGATCGAAACAGCAAGCTAGTCATAAGGAATACTGCAATGAAAAAGACACTGTTAGCGACTGCCATCGCCGGTGCCATGGTTGCCTCCGGCGCCCAGGCAGCTACCGTCTACAATCAGGACGGCACCAAGCTGGACGTCTACGGCAACATCCAGCTGGCCGTCTACAGCACCAAGGGTGGCAACGGCGAGTATGACACCCAGCTGACCGATAACGGCACCACCTTCGGCTTTGCCGCCGAGCATGTCATCTATGATGGCCTGACCGGCTACATGAAGCTGGAAATCGACGATATCAACGCCGACGAAATGGCCACTGGCCCGCGTCAGGACGGTGGTGACACCGCCTACGTCGGCATGAAGGGCAACTTCGGTGATGTCAAGCTGGGTTCCTATGATGACCTCTTCGATGACTGGATCCAGGATCCGGTGACCAACAACGAAGGCTTCGATGTCAGCGACTCCACCAGCTATGCTGGCCTGGGCGGCGCCATCCAGACCGACCAGCTGACCTATGTCTCGCCGTCCTTCAGCGGTCTCGAGATGGCCATCGGTACTCAGTTCAAGGGTGATGCCGAAGCGGAAAACCTTTCCGGTGATAACAACGCCTCCGTCTTCGGTGGCGCCAAGTACACGGCCGGCAACTTCTCCGTGGCCGCCATGTACGACAACCTCGACAACTACGAGGTTCGCTCTGCTGCTGCCATCAATGCCGGTCAGGAATTCGGCGACCGTTACGGCATCACCGGTCAGTACAGCATGGATAGCCTGCGTGTGGCTCTGAAGCTCGAGCGTTTCGAGTCCGATGTTGATGGTGTCGATTCCACCAACTTCTATGGCCTGGGTGCCCGCTATGGCTATGGCAATGGCGACATCTATGGTGCCTATCAGTATGTCGATGTGGGCGCAGAAGACTTCACCAACGAACTGGGTGAGACCCTGCAGGACGAGCAGGAGCGTGACGAGACCTACAACCAGGTTATCGTTGGCGCGACCTACAACATCTCTGATTCCATGTACACTTGGGCCGAAGCCGCGCTCTATGACAAAGAGAACGACGAAGACGACGGCGTTGGTGTGGGCGTGACCTACATGTTCTAAACCCCTCTTGCAGGGAGACCTGCCCGAAGGGTTGAACAACGAAAGCCGATCCCCCGGGGTCGGCTTTTTTCATTGGGCGAGAATGAGGCAAGCGAGGTTCCATGAAACAGCCGATCCTAACCGCGGGTTTGCTTACCCTGGGGCTGAGCCTGGTGGCGGCACCGACCTGGGCCAGCGAGATGCAGGACCGTTTCCGGGAAGAAGGCAAGCAGATGGACTTGACCGGCTACCTGCAGCCGGAGACCGATGCCTATAGCCGCAGCTTCCTGTTCGGGGGCGTCAACGAGCATGATTTTACCGTCGATGAGGCGGGTACCTATGCCTTCACCAGCGATGTGACCGCCGGCTATGCCGATGACTACCGCATTGCCGCCGTGCTGCTGAATGATCAGGGCCAGGAGATCACGCGTTCGCAGGCCCTGGGGCAGAATGGTGGCCTTGAAATGCAGGCCGAGCTCGAGCCGGGGGACTATACACTGCGGGTCGAGGCCCAGCGCTTCGGTACCCGGGGCAAGGCCGGGGATGCCTATTCCATCGATGTCGCGGGTCTGAACGAACGCGGCCAGCGTGTCGAGGATGCCGTCGACGACGGTGGTGATATCCAGTTCATCGGCGAGAATCGCTCCGGCGGCAAGTCCGTCTTCGTGCGAGGCGATGATGCCGTGGCGACGGTGCGCAGCGGGGATAGCGCGTCTGCCGGCGAGGCGTCGACTGCCGGGGCTGCAGCGAGCGGCGCGGCGGCATCGTCCGGCGGAGCGCAGGATGCCTCCGCTGATGAGCGTCAGCAGGCTGCCGGGCAGGAAAGCTTCGAGACCATCGTCACCGACGTCAAGATCCGGGCCAGCGGCAAGGCGCTGACCTTCGACGTGGCCGAAGCTGGCACGATCTCCATCGAGACATCCACCTATCCGCCGGGTGCCGAGGATACCTATCGGCTGACCCTGGATGTGCTCGACGAAGCCGGTAATGTCGTGGCCGAGGGGGCCGGGGAAGGCTTCGATGGCGATGTCGACATGGAAACCGTGCTGCAGCCGGGGCGCTACACCATCAATGTGCAGGGCCAGAAGTTCGGTTCGGCCCACACGGGTCCCAACAACTACGAGCTCAAGGTCGAGCAGTTGAATCGGCGCTGAGAGCGTGGCCGGATGAGCCGATGAGCACGTGACAGCTTGCATTGTCACGTGTTCGGCTAATATCTTCGTCACTATCCCCTTCGCCAACTGATGCTGCGTCGTGGCCGCTGAGGCGCTACGAGAGCCGCCAGTGCCGGCACGCGAGGAGCTCAAGTGTCAGCACCCTTCACCCGCTATCTGCATGGTGCCCTGTCCCTCAAGGGGCGTTTGCTGCTCGGGCTGTTCGTCACCTGGGCGGTCGTGCTGGCGTTGTTGCTGGGCTTCGGCTGGCGTTCGGCCGAGACGCTGGCGGGTGACTCGAGTCGTACTCATCTGCGTTATGAAGCGCGCTTGATTGCCGACGAGCTCACTCAGCAGGTGAACTCGCGGTTGTCGGCACTGCAGCGCCTGGCGGGGCGGGTGCCGCTAGAGGCTTCGGCGAGCCAGTCACGTGATGTGCTGCGGGACAGTGACGCCCTGCTCGAATGGTTCGAGGGGCTCTTCGTCGTCGATGGCGAAGGCCAGGTCCTGGCCGACTGGCCCAATGTCGAGGGTCGTGTCGGGCTGGATGTCTCGGGTCACGAGTATTTTCAGCACCTCGAGGCGTTCAAGTCCCCTCATGTCAGCGAGCCCTTCCGTGGGCGAGCGAGCCAGGAGTCGCTGGTCGTCTTCGTCGTGCCGCGTCTGGACGTTGCCGGCAACTTCCAGGGAATGGTTGGCGGCATCGTCAATATCCGCGATGGTGGTCTCTTCAACCGCCTGTCGCGCATTCGCCTGGGCCTCGAGGGTTTCGCCAGTGTCATGACGTCCTCGGGTCAGGTCCTCTACTACCCGGATCGCTCGCGCATCCTTGCCGAGGTGCCCGATGCTCGGGCCAACCCCTGGGCCAGGCTGTCACTGTTTGGCTGGGAAGGGGAAGTGCTCGGTGAGCTGCCCAGCGGTGAACTGGGCTACCAGGCGTATCGTCAGATATGGCCGGCCGATTGGATCGTCAGCGTGGTCCTGCCCCGCGATCAGGTGCTTTCCCCCCTGCTGCAGAGAGTCGGCCGGCTCGGCTGGTGGGCCCTGCTGGTGGCGGGCTTGATGATGCCTGTCATGGGCTGGCTGGTGTGGCTGTCCCTGCGTCCCCTGTATCGGCTGGAACGGCAGATCGGCGAGATCGGGGCCGGCAAGCGCACCCAGGTGGCCCTGGCCACGCGCATGCAGGAGCTGCAGCGTGTCGCCTCTACCTTCAATCGCGTCGAGGTCGAGCGTGGGCAGGCCCTGGCGCGCTCCCGAGAACGTCAGGCGTTTCTCGATGCCATCCTGTCGTCTTCCCCGGTCGGGATTTTCGTGACCGAGCCCGGTGGCGCCATTTCCTATGTCAACCCAGCGCTGGTGGAGCTGACCGGTTACCAGGAAATCGCGACCAACCCCATGGCCTGGCTGAATCGTGTACACGCGGATGACCGTCAGGCCATGCAGGACCTGTGGCAGCATAGCCTGCTGAGCGGCGAGGACTTCCTGCAGCAGTATCGCTACTGGCACCGCAAGGGCGAGGTGCTGTGGCTCGAAGTGCATGCCAGGCGAGTATCGTCCGAGGACGGCCATCTCGGCTTCGTCGGCACGGTCAAGGACATTACCCAACGTCGCGAGGAAGAAGCGTTGCGCCAGTGGGAAGCGGAGCATGACCCGCTGACCGGACTGCTCAATCGGCGCGGCCTCGAGCGCCGCCTCGAGGAGGCGTTGGCCGACTGGCGCAAGATGGGGACGCCCTCGGTGCTGATGGTATTCGACATGGACCGCTTCAAGCCCATCAATGATATCGGCGGCCACGCCCTGGGGGATGACATGCTGTGCCGGGTGGCCCGGGAGCTGAAGCGGGCCATCCGGCGCAGTGATCACGCGGCGCGTCAGGGCGGTGACGAGTTCGCCGTGCTGTTGCCGAGCTGCACCGTCGAGCAGGCCCGGCGCATTGCCGACTCACTGCGTGAGGCCATCCGCCGGTTGAGGGTCTATCACCAGGGACAGGCATTCAGTGTGACCCTGAGTATTGGCGTGACATGCTTCGAGGGCTCGGACCAGCGCATCAGCAGCATCATGCAGCGCGCCGATGAGGCATGCTATGAAGCCAAGCGAGCGGGGCGGGATGGGGTAGTCATCCGGGGGTGAGGTAGATGGCGCCCTCTACTGGATTCGAACCAGTGACCTGCCGCTTAGGAGGCGGCTGCTCTATCCTGCTGAGCTAAGAGGGCGGGGCCTGGTGAGCCGGTGCGTAGTATAAGCGGCCGATGCGCCGAGATAAACCCGATAGCCCTGGCCGAGCACAGGAGTTTGTAAACACCCTCTGAGTGTCGCGGAGATTTTCAGGTTAGAATGCCGCCACACTTATCCGTCGAGCATGACCGTCATCGAGCCGACCTTCTCAGCCCACGGTGATCGCCATTTCGATGGCATGGCCGACAAGTTTGCCAATAGCCTCTATGCCAAGCGTCGAGGGGCCCTGCGTCTGGCATTGCTGGAGCGCCTGCTGCCCGAGATGCTGGCACTGCGGTCGCAGCCGGCGCTGGATGTCGGCGGCGGTCTCGGCCAGCTATCCGGCTGGCTGGCCCGGCGTGGCCACCCGGTCACGCTCTGCGAACCGGCCCGGGACATGCTCGAACGGGCTGGCGAGGCGCTCGCCGACACGGATGTCGCGTTGCGGGCCCTGCCGCTTCAGGCTCTGCCGGAACAGGCGCCGGGCCCCTGGCCGCTGGTGACCTGTCACGCCGTGCTCGAGTGGATGGCCGATCCGCGAGCTGCCCTGGCGACCCTGGCCGGCCTGCTCGCCCCGAATGGCCAGTTGTCGCTGATGGTCTTCAATCATGATGCACTGCGTTTCTCGAATGTGCTCAAGGGCAATCTGGAGCGTGTCATGGATGACCGGCTCGCCGGCCTGGGCAAGGGCAAGCGGTTGACGCCCATCTCGCCGGTGCGTCACGCGGAGGTGATGCGCTGGGCCGAGGAGAGCGGGCTCAGGGTGACACACCACGCCGGCATCCGGGTCTTCGACGACTATCTGCAACAGCCCGTCGAGACGGCCGGGATGGACGAGCGACTGCTCGAGCTGGAATGGCGTTACTGCCGTGACGAACCCTACTGGCGTCTGGGACGCTATCTGTTGTACACCCTGGTTCCCGCGCGTGACGAGGACGATGATCGATGAAGGCCGAAACCCCTGTCTGCCAGCTTCTCCAACGTCAGTCGACGGATTACCGTGACTGGTTATGGGTCGGCCCGCCCGGAGACAGCTGGCTCGAGAGTGCCGGCGGGCACCTGCTGTCGGCCGACCGGGTGCGGTTGCACGACTGGCAGACGCAGGGCGGGGTGGCCGGTGGCCCCTTTGCCGAGGATCTGCCCGCGCCTGCCGGCGTGGTGCTGTTCTGGCCCAAGGCGCATGCCCTCGGTGAGTGGTGGCTGCTGTGGCTGTGTGCCCGGCTCGAGCCGGGCACGCCACTGCAGGTGGTGGGCGAGCATCAGGGTGGTATCAAGCGCGTCTTGAAGGTGCTGGCGGCGCTCGGCCTGGGCTGCCGCAAGCTCGACAGTGCGCGGCGCTGCAGCCTGTTTGCGTCTCAGCTGGATCGCGTGGGGATCGACCCGGATGCCGCCTGGCAGCAGTTCGAGGCGGCGGGCCTTGACCTGGTCAGCCACCCCGGGGTCTTCGGGCACGGCAAGCTGGATGACGGCACTCGTCTGCTGCTGTCACAGCTTGATGCCTGCCTCCCCGAACAGGGGGCGGTCCTCGACATGGGATGCGGGGATGGCATTCTGGCGGCCTGGCTGGCGCGTCGTGGGCTGACGGTCACGGCAGTGGACGTCAATGGCTTCGCGGTCGAGGCCACACGACGCACACTGGCCGCCAACGACCTGGTGGGTGAAGTGTGCCATGCCGATCTGTATGCGGGTCTCGGGGATCGACGCTTCCAGGCCATCGTCAGCAATCCTCCCTTTCACCAGGAACGTGCCGTGGACCATGGCCCGGCCGGCCGCCTGATTGCCGAGGCCCCGGAGCATCTGGAACCCGGTGGCCAGTTGCTGATGGTCGCCAATGCCTTCCTGCCATATCCGGACCTGCTCGAGCGGGCCTTCGGCGGCTTCGAGATCCTGGCGGATGACCAGCGCTTCCGCGTCTATCGTGCCGTGAAGCGCCGGGCTGCGCCCGGGCCAAGCTGAAAGAGCGTCGCTTCGCTCCTTCCAGCTTTCAGCTACCCGCCTGCGGGTCGCGATACTCGATGGCGGTGATCAGGTAGGTGGTTTCCCCGCCGGGGGCGGCGACGGTGGCTTCGTCATCCAGCCCCTTGCCCAGCAGCGCCCTGGAGAGCGGGGCATCGACGCTGATCCAGTGCTTGTCGGTATCGGTTTCGTCATGGCCGACGATGCGTAGCTGCATGGTTTCGCCTTCTTCATCCTCCAGCGTCACGAAGGCGCCGAAGAAGATGCGCCGGGTGTCGGCCGGCAGGCGGTCCACCACCTGAAGCTCGTCGAGCCGTTTGGTCAGATAGCGGATGCGGGCGATGACCCGGTTGAGCTCTTTCTTGTTGTAGGTGTAATCGGCGTTCTCGCTACGGTCGCCGAGCGCGGCGGCCTCGCCTACCTTGGTGGAGAGGGCGGGGCGCTTGACGCGGGACAGGTGGTCGAGAATGCCGCGCAGGCGTTGAGCGCCCTCGGCGGTGATCAGGTTGCTCTTGGGTTCCTGGCGCGGGTCCTTGGCGGGGTCGCGCCAGCGGGTCATGTTGCGGCCTTTCATGGATCGCGCCTCGTGCACGTGCAGGGTGGTCCAGGGTATCTCGAAAGCCGCAACATACGTCATGCGTGGACGCCAGGCAATTCATGCGCCGCCGGGCCAGAGGTCACGTCATGGTGGCAGTAACAGAGAAGCGGCGACTGGCGAATAATTCAAACGTTCGTTACATTTCATTCTGAAGGTCTTGCCAACCATATCTCTCCAACCCTTCTCGAGGAGCTCATCATGCGCCAACGCCTGTGGCTTGCCGTCGCAATCTGCCTTTGTCTGGGGATGTCGTCCCTGGCCCATGCCTGGCAGGAGGAGGTCTTTGCGCAAACGCGGCGCTGGGAGCATATATCCACCGATATGGCACAGTCCCGGCGTGCCGACGCCCTGTCGACCCTGTCAGAAGAGGCAGCGGCTCTGGCACAGGCCAACCCGGATGTCAGCGAGGTCCTGATCAATCAGGGCATTATTCTGGCCTCGCTGGCGCGCGAAACCGGCGGGCTCGATGCGCTGGGCCCTGCCAAACAGGCGCGGCGTGTGCTGGAACGTGCCATCGAGCTGGATCCCCAGGGCCGGCAGGGCTCGGCGCATGTCACCCTGGGGGCACTCTATGCCCGGGCGCCGGGCTGGCCGGTGGCCTTCGGCGATGACGAGACGGCCGAGGCCATGTTCCAGCGCGCCCTGGAGCTGCAGCCGCAAGGCATCGCCGCCCATTACTATTATGCGGTCTTCCTCGCAGACGAGGGGCGTGATGCGCAGGCGCTCGAGCATGCGCGGCAGGCCCGGGAGGGCGAGGCGCGCGCCAGTGTGACGGCCTGGGATGAGACCCTGCGCGAGAGGTCGGCGGGGCTGGTCGATGAACTGAAATAACCGGGCCAGTGTCGCCTTCTGCTTGCCGAAGTCCCTGCATGGTCCCGATAATGGCCTTTTTGCCACTAGCGGAGGCCCCATGTCGGCAGCGGATGAGGATCATGCATCGGCCAGTGCGGCGTTCGACGCCGATGATGTCGACCTCCTCGAGCGGCGCTATCTCTACCAGGGGTTCTTTCGTCTGGATGCCCTGAGGTTGCGCCACCGCCTCTTCGAGGGCGGCTGGAGCGCGACCATGACCCGCGAGGTGCATCATCGCCATGATGCGGTGGGCGTGCTGCTCTATGATGCCGAGCGTGACGCCGTGGTGCTGGTCGAGCAGTTCCGTGCCGGGGCCATCGATGACCCCGTCTCGCCCTGGAAGCTCGAGTGCGTCGCCGGCCTGGTGGAGCCGGGCGAGACGGCCGCCGAGGTGGCGCGTCGCGAGGCCATGGAGGAAGCCGGCTGCAGCGTCGGCGAACTGCATGAAGTGCACACCTACTATCCCAGTCCCGGGGCCTGCGATGAGCAGGTGACCCTGTTCTGCGGACTGATCGACAGCCGTGGCCTGGGCGGTGTGCACGGCCTGGCCGAGGAGCACGAGGATATTCGCGTGCATGTGCTATCATTCCCGCGTTGCTGGGAACTGCTCCAGGCGGGGCGGCTCGATAACGCCATGTGCCTGATCGGTTTCCACTGGCTGGCCGCGCGACGAGCTTCACTCAGAGCAAGGAGATAGCGTGTCGAAAAGTGCCTATGTCACCGATCTGAAGGACCTCCAGGGGGAGTGCACGGCCAACTTCGTGCGCCTGATGCGCCTGTTGGGCGATATGGAGGCCGGCGAGACCCGCGAATACGAGCTGCTCGGCCAGGGCAAGCGCCTGGGCATCCTCTGCCTGGAACTCCTGGAACGCGCGCCCTATACCAGCATCGTCCGCGTCTCCCAGCGCGGTGTGCTGGATTCGCTGCTGGAAACGCCGCGCATGCGGGTGCACCTCTACCACGATGTGCGCATGGCCGAGGTCAACGACTTCCAGCGCCAGCGGCACTTCGATGGCCGTTATCGCTATCCCAATGCACGCATGCACCAGCCCGACGAAAAGCTCCAGCTCAACCGGTTTCTCGGTGAATGGCTGGATCACGGCCTGGCGCATGGTCATGCCATCGATATTCCCGAATTGCCCTGATGCGCCTGATCCAGGTCAGCGACTGTCACCTGCACGCCGCCCCCGCGGCACGTTCCAGAACCGGCAACCCCTATCGCCAATGGTGTCGAGTCCTCGATGAGGTGGCCCGTTATCAGCCGGACATGCTGCTGGTCACGGGCGATATCAGCCAGGACGACAGCCGGGCTTCCTATGTGCTGGCGGAGCGAGAACTGGCGCGTCTGGAATGCCCCTGGTACTGGCTGCCCGGCAATCATGATGTGCCCGCCCTGATGCAGCAGTTTCAGACGCCGCAGGCTCGGGTCGAACTGGGGGCGGTCGACATGCTGTTGCTGAATACCCAGGTGGTCGGCGCGGCGCACGGTCACCTGGGCCCCGAACGGCTTGCCGCCCTGGATGCCGAGCTGAGCAGGAGCCAGCGAGCGCCCCTGGTGGCCATGCACCATCCGCCGCTGGCGGTCGGCTCGGCCTGGATCGATGCCCTGGGGCTCGTCGATGCAGCCGAGTTCTGGGAGGTGCTGGCCGCGCATGAGCCGGTCGCGGCGATCTTCTGTGGTCATGTGCACCAGGCCGTTGATACGCGACAGGCGCTACCCCGGGGAGAGGTGCCGGTGCATGCCTGTCCGTCGACCTCGGACCAGTTCCTGCCCGGCTCCCGGGCCTTTGCCGTCGACGCCGGAGCCCGGCCGGGCTTTCGCATCATCGACCTGCCGCCATCTGCCGCCAATGGAGCCGTGTCGACCCGGGTGGTGCGCGTCCCGCTGCCTTGAGCCGCCGCAGCACTGCCTAGCCGGGACGGTTGGCCAGGATGATGGCGCGGCGTGGCGCCGGATGGCCCTCCCGGGTCAGGCTCGGATCCCGCGGGTCGAGGAAGTCGGTCAGGGACTGGAAGGTCATCCAGTCGGTGGAGCGCTGCTCGTCGAGCCGGGTGTCGGCCTCGTCGACGACGCGCACATTCTCGAAGCCGCAGCGTTCCAGCCAGCCCATCAGCGCGGCGGAGGACGGCAAAAAGTAGACATTGGGCATGGCGGCGTAACGCTCGCCCGGCAGCAGCACGGTGGTGGCGTCGCCGCGCACCACCAGGGTTTCCAGCACCAGCTCGCCGCCCGGTCGCAGGGCCGCCTTGAGCTGGAGCAGGTGTTCGAGGGGCGAGGGGCGGTGATAGAGCACGCCCATGGAGAAGACGGTATCGAATGCCGCCAGGTTCTCCGGTACCGCCTCGATACCCACCGGCAGGAAATGGGTGCGCCCCTGATCCGCGTCGCCGATGAAATGGCGTACCGCCTGAAACTGCCAAAAGAAGCGCGGCGAAGGGTCGATGACCAGGGTGAAGGCGGCACCGGCACCGGTCATGCGCCAGGCGTGGTAGCCGTTGCCGCCCCCCACGTCGAGCACGCGGCTACCTTCCAGTGGTGCCAGGTGAGGCGCCAGGCGTTGCCACTTCCAGTCCGAACGCCATTCGCTGTCGATGCTGACGCCACCGAGTCGGTAGGGACCCTTGCGCCAGGGCGCCAGGGCGCGTAACAGATTCTCGCACTGGCGCTGCCGGCTGGCATCGAGCTCGCAGTCCACCGTCACGCTGTCGGCATCGAGCGCCACATGCCGCGGCTCGGGCAGTGCCGGCAGTTTGGCCACGGCCTTTTCCCAGGCCGGCAGGTCGCCATGGCGTTTGGGGTCGAGGGCCTGGTCGAGCTGTTCGGGCAGTCTGGCCAGCCAGCGGTCGAGTCGCTGATCGAGCAAGGCCTGGTACAGCGGGCGGTGCACGTCGTGGCGGGTCGACATCAGGCCTCCTTGAAGGCGATCAAAGCGGCGAAGTTCAGGTACTGGAACCAGGTCAACGAACGGCTGAAGCCGGCGTCCGCGAGCCTGGCATGATGGGCCGCCAGGGTGTCCGGCACCAGGACGTTTTCCAGGGCGGTGCGCTTCTGGCTAATTTCCAGGTCGCTGTAGCCATTGGCGCGCTTGAAGTCGTGGTAGCGCTCGACCAGCCAGGCATTGTCCTGTTCGTCATCGGCGACGATCTTTTCGGACAGGATCAGCACGCCGCCGGGCTCGAGTGCCTCGTAGAGGCGGGCGATGACGCTGTCGCGATCCTCCGGGGCGAGAAACTGCAGGGTGAAGTTGAGCAGGATCATGCCCGAGGCCTCGAAGGCATGCCGGCGGATATCGTCCTCGATCACCGTCATGTCATGGGCGGGACATTCCTCGCGCAGGGTCTGGCTGGCACGCTCGACCATGGCCGGCGACAGGTCGATGCCGGTATAGCGGAAGGCATCGGGCGGCAGCTGGCCGGCCAGGGCCAGGCCGGCGGCGCCCAATGAGCAGCCCAGGTCATGGACGTGGCCGCCATGACGCAGATGTCTCTGGGCCAGCGGCCCCAGCATGGCCAGGATCTGCCCGTAACCGGGCACGGAGCGACGGATCATGTCCGGGAAGCAGGCGACCACGCGTTCATCGAAGGAAAAGCGTGCGACTCTGTCCAGGGGTGTCGAAAAGATGCCGTCACGGTAAGATGCATTACTCATGGGAAGGTCGAAGCGTTGGGCTGGAAGCCCGTCATTCTACGCTTCCCTGCCGCAGGCTGCACACAGGACGATCAGGAGTGGATTGATGAGCCAATGCCCCGTGGAACACAGGGAGGCCTGGCGAGCGCTGGCCGAGCATGCCGAGGGCATGGGGCAGCGTCACCTGCGCGAGCTGTTCGCCGGCCATCAGGCACGCTTTGCCGATTTCAGCCGCGAGGCGGCCGGCCTGACGCTGGATCTGTCCAAGCAGCGCTGGGACAGCCGGACCCTGGAGCTGTTGTTGAACCTGGCCAGGGAAGCCGGTGTCGAGGACTCGATCCGCGGCCTGCTGGCCGGCGAGCGCCTCAACCTGAGCGAGAATCGGCCCGCCCTGCACACCGCCCTGCGCCTGCCGGCGGACGCCAGGCTCGAGGTGGAAGGCGAGGACCTGGTGGCCTCGGTGCATGACACCCTGGAGCGCATGCAGCGCATGGTCGAGCGCTTCCACGCCGGTCAGTGGCGCGGTGCCACGGGCAAGCCGATCCGCGATGTAGTCAACCTGGGCGTCGGCGGTTCCGACCTCGGTCCGCTGATGGTCACGCATGCGCTGGCGGATTACCGCCCGCAGGGGCATTACCACATCGATGTGCATTTCGCCTCGACCATGGATGGCTCGCAACTCGCCGACTACCTGGGTCGCCTCAACCCGGAGACGACGCTCTTCGTGCTGTCGTCCAAGTCCTTCACGACCATCGATACCCTGACCAATGCGCGGACCGCGCGGGACTGGCTGAAGGCGCGGCTGCTGGGCAGCGACCGCGAGGAGGGCGTCGACGAGTCGCTGCTGATGCGTCAGCATTTCATCGGTGTCTCGGCGAGCCCCGAGAAGATGCGCGAGTGGGGCATCGATGATGCGCACCAACTGGAGTTCTGGGAGTGGGTCGGCGGACGCTATTCCCTCTGGGGTGGCATCGGGCTGCCCATCGCCCTGGTCGTCGGCATGGACAACTTCCGCGAGCTGCTCGCCGGCGCGCACGACATGGACCGACACTTCAGCGAGGCCGAGCTGGGCGACAACCTGCCGGTGCTGCTGGCGCTGGCGGGTATCTGGAATGTCAACTTCCTGGATATCCGGGCCCATTCGATCCTGCCCTATGATGGCCGGCTGGAATACTTCGCGGCCTACCTCGAGCAGCTGGAAATGGAGTCCAACGGCAAGTCGGTCGACCATGATGGCGAGCCGGTCAACTATTCGACCTGCCCGGTGCTCTGGGGGCAGCTCGGTCCCAATGCCCAGCACGCCTTCTATCAGCTGCTGCATCAGGGCACCCAGTCGGTAGTCTGCGACTTCATCGCACCCCGGGTGCGCTATGACGATGTGGACGACCCGGCGACCCGGGACCACCTGATGAGCCAGCATCGTCTGACACTGGCCAACTGTTTCGCCCAGTCGCGGGCTCTGATGCTGGGCGATGCGGCGCTCGACGAGGACGGGCCGCGCCCGGGCCACAAGCGCTATGCCGGCAATCAGCCCTCCAGCACCCTGCTGCTCGACCGTCTGACACCGCGCACCCTGGGCGCCCTGGTGGCGCTCTACGAGCACAAGGTCTTCGTGCAGGCGACCATCTGGGATATCAATCCCTTCGACCAGTGGGGCGTCGAGCTGGGCAAGACCCTGGCCGGCGAAACGCGCCGCATTCTGGAGCACCAGGCCGGCATCGATGGCATGGATGATTCCACCCGCGGATTGATCGAGGCCGTCTGGGCGGCAGAGTCGTGAACCCGGTCGCCTGGAGCCTCCGGCGCGGATCTTTCATGCTGGCCATATATACAGTTTTTCGCGTATGCTGAATGCCATGCCCGCTTTGCCGACCGCCAGTGGTGTGCTCTATCTGCACGGCTTCAACAGTGGCAGTGCCTCGCCCAAGGCCGCCCTGGTGCGCGAGGCCTGTGAAGGCCTGTCACTGCCGTGCGCAACGCCGGACCTGCCTCACCGGCCCGACCAGGCCCTGGCCCGGGCCGAGGCCGAGCTTGCCGGGCTGGGGGCGGCGCCCATGGTGGTGGGCAGTTCCATGGGGGGCTTTCTGGCCAGCGTGCTGGCCGAACGCCATGAGTTGACGGCCGCGCTGATCAATCCGGCCGTGGCGCCGGCGCGGCTGGTGGCCGACTGGGTCGGCAGGCCCCACGTCAACCCTTACACTGGTGAGCACTTTCGGGTGGAGGACGCCCATCGTCGAGCACTGGCGGCCATGACCCCGGCATCCGTCTCGCCCTGGCGCTATCTGCTGTTGCTGGGCACCGCCGACGCCACGCTGGCGCCGCAGGATGCCTGGCAGCTGTACCGGGGCGCGCGCACCATCCTGCACCCCGGGGGTGATCACGGCTTCAGTGCGCTGGCGGATTATCTGCCGGCCATAATGGCCCATGGCGGTCACGCCCTGTCCGCGGAGCGGGCCACAGCGTTGAGGAAGGAACCAAATGACCCTAACCAGTCCGGGTGATGCATGACACAGTACAGTGCCAGTTCCATCGAGGTGCTTGCCGGGCTCGAGCCCGTGCGCAAGCGTCCCGGCATGTATACCGACACGTCGCGCCCCAACCATCTGATCCAGGAGGTCATCGACAACAGTGTCGATGAAGCGCTGGGTGGCCATGCCGGGGTGATCACGGTTCGCCTGTTCGAGGATGGCGGTGTCGAGGTCAGCGACGACGGCCGCGGCATGCCCATTGATATCCATCCGCAGCATGGTGTCTCGGGTATCGAGCTGATCATGACCAAGCTGCATGCCGGCGGCAAGTTCTCGGCCTCCAGCTATCGCTTTTCCGGCGGCCTGCACGGTGTCGGCGTCTCGGTGGTCAATGCGCTTTCCCGGCGCCTCGAGATCGAGGTGCTCAAGGATGGCAGCCGCCACCAGATGGCCTTCGAGCATGGCGAGAAGGCCTCGGAGCTGTCGGTGATCGGCTCGGTGGCCAAGCGAGCGACCGGCACCCTGGTGCGCTTCTGGCCGGAAGTCAGCTACTTCGATTCGCCGAAACTCTCGCTGCCGCGCCTCAAGCACCTGCTGCGGGCCAAGGCGGTGCTCTGCCCGGGGCTCAAGGTGACCCTGGTCGAAGCCGATGGTACCGAGAGTGTCTGGCAGTTCGAGGACGGCCTGCGCGACTACCTGTCCCAGGCGACCGATGGCTACGAGGTCCTGCCGGCCGCGCCCTTCGTGGGTCATTTCGCCGACGACGAGCAGGCCGTGGACTGGGCCATTCAGTGGCTCCCCGAGGGTGGTGAACCCTTGCTGGAGAGCTACGTCAACCTGATCCCCACCCCGCTCGGCGGGACCCACGTGAACGGCCTGAGGGCCGGCATGCTGGAGGCGCTGCGCGAGTTCTGTGAATACCGCAGCCTGCTGCCGCGGGGCGTCAAGCTGACCGCCGAGGATCTCTGGGAGCGCGTCTCCTATGTGCTCTCGGTGAAGATGCTGGAGCCGCAGTTCGCCGGCCAGACCAAGGAACGCCTGTCGTCCCGCGTGGTTTCCGGCTTCGTCTCCGGGGTCGTCAAGGACGCCTTCTCGCTGTGGCTCAACCATCACGTCGATCAGGGCGAGGCCCTGGCCGAGCTGGTGATCAGCGCCGCTCAGCGCCGCCAGAAGAGTGCCAAAAAGGTGGCGCGCAAGAAGGTCACCTCCGGGCCGGCGCTACCCGGCAAGCTGGCCGATTGCAGTGGTCAGGACCCGGCAGCCAGCGAGCTGTTCCTGGTCGAGGGCGACAGTGCCGGCGGCAGTGCCAAGCAGGCGCGTCAGCGCGAGACCCAGGCGATCCTGCCGTTGCGCGGCAAGATCCTCAATACCTGGGAAGTCGAGGGCCAGGATATCTACGGCTCCCAGGAAGTGCACGACATCGCCGTGGCCATCGGCATGGAGCCCGGCAGTGACAATCGCGACAAGCTGCGCTATCACAAGATCTGCATCCTCGCCGATGCCGACTCCGACGGCCTGCACATCGCCACCCTGTTGTGTGCCCTCTTCGTGCGCCATTTCCCGGCGCTGGTGGATGCCGGCCATGTCTATGTGGCGATGCCGCCGCTGTATCGCATCGACCTCGGCAAGGAAGTCTTCTATGCCCTGGACGAAAGCGAGAAGGCCGCGATCCTGCGCCGCCTCGAAGGCAAGCGCGGCACGCCCAATGTTCAGCGCTTCAAGGGCCTCGGCGAAATGAGCCCGCTGCAGCTGCGCGAGACCACCATGGCCGCCGAGACCCGGCGCCTGGTGCAGCTGACCCGCGAAGCCGACGACGGCACCCTGGAGATGATGGACATGCTGCTGGCCAGGAAACGCGCCGCCGACCGCAAGAGCTGGCTCGAAGACTACGGCAACCTCGCGGAGATCGAGGTGTAAGAGAGAAGAAGGAAGACGTAAGAGGGAAGAAATACGAGGTTAGAGGGAAGAGAGTCTAGGGGTTCTTCCTTCTTCAAGGCGCGAAGCGCCGATCTTCCCTCTTCTGACTGTGTTTTTCTCCTGATGGCAGATAGGGCCCAGAACCCATGACCATGGATATCCAGGTGGCGGAGGGCGACGTCGAGCGTCTGTCCCTTCGCGAGTATACCGAGAAGGCGTATCTCGATTATTCGATGTACGTCATCCTCGACCGCGCCTTGCCGCATATCGGCGATGGCATGAAGCCGGTGCAGCGGCGCATCATCTACGCCATGCGCGAGCTGTCGCTGAGTGCCAGCGCCAAGTACAAGAAGTCGGCGCGGACCGTCGGCGATGTGCTGGGCAAGTTTCACCCGCATGGTGACAGCGCCTGCTACGAGGCCATGGTGCTGATGGCGCAGTCCTTCAGTTACCGCTATCCGCTGGTGGATGGCCAGGGCAACTGGGGCAGCCCGGACGATCCCAAGTCCTTCGCCGCCATGCGCTATACCGAGGCGCGGTTGTCGAAGTTCTCCGAGGTGCTGCTCAGCGAGCTGGGGCAGGGCACCGTGGACTGGGCGCCCAACTTCGACGGCACCATGAGCGAGCCCGTGGTACTGCCGGCGCGCCTGCCGCATGTGCTGCTGAATGGCGGGACCGGCATCGCGGTGGGCATGGCGACGGATATTCCGCCGCACAATGTCCATGAGGTGGTCGAGGCCACCTGTCATCTGCTGCGCCAGCCCGAGGCGACCACCGTCGACCTGCTGGCGCACATGCCGGGGCCGGATTTCCCCACCGAGGCCGAGATCATCACGCCGGCGGCAGAGCTGCGCAAGACCTACGAGAGCGGTCGTGGCTCGGTGAAGGTGCGGGCACGTTACGCGCGTGAAGAGAGCAATGTGGTGATCACCGCGCTGCCCTATCAGGTCAGCGGCGCCAAGGTGCTCGAGCAGATCGCCGGGCAGATGCAGGCCAAGAAGCTGCCCATGGTTGCCGATCTGCGCGACGAGTCCACCCATGAGGAGCCCACGCGGCTGGTCATCGAGCCGCGTTCCAACCGGGTCGATGTCGAATCCCTGATGGCGCATCTGTTCGCCACCACGGACCTCGAGAAGAACATTCGCGTCAACATGAACGTGATCGGCCTGGATGGCCGGCCGCGTGTGCTGTCGCTGGCCGGCATGCTCGGCGAGTGGCTGGACTTCCGGCGCAGCACGGTGCGTCGGCGTCTCGAGCATCGTCTGGGCAAGGTCGAGGACCGCTTGCACATCCTCGAGGGCCTGCTGACGGCCTACCTCAATATCGATGAGGTCATCCGTATCATCCGTGAGGAGGACGAGCCCAAGCCGGCCCTGATCCAGGCCTTCGGGCTGAGCGAGCGTCAGGCCGAGGCCATTCTCGAGCTGCGTCTGCGCCACCTCGCCAAGCTCGAAGAGATGAAGATCCGTGGCGAGCAGGACGATCTCGAGGAAGAGCGCAAGCACCTCAAGGAACTGCTGGGCAACGAGGCGGCGCTGACCGACCTGATCGAGCGCGAGCTGCGCGAGGCCGCCGAGCAGTACGGTGATGCGCGTCGGGCGCCCCTGGTCGAGCGTCAGGAGGCCAGGGCACTGTCCGAGGTCGAGCTGATCGGGGCCGACCCGGTCACGGTGGTGCTCTCCGAGAAGGGCTGGATCCGCAGCGCCAAGGGCCACGACATCGATCCGTCGGGGCTTTCCTACAAGGCGGGGGATCGCTTCGCGCTGGCGGCCCGCGGCAAGACCAACCAGCCGCTGGTGCTGCTCGACGACACCGGGCGCGCCTACACCCTGGCCGCCCATAACCTGCCCAGTGCGCGCAGTCAGGGCGAACCCGTGACCGGCCGCGTCAATGTGGCGGCCGGGGCGCACATGGCCGGCGTCATGCTGGCCCCGCCGACAGCGCGGTATGTGCTGTGTTCCGATGGCGGCTACGGCTTCGTCGCCGCGCTGGAATCGCTGACCGGCAAGAACAAGGCCGGCAAGGGCGTGTTGACGGTTCCCAAGGGCTGCAACGTATTGCCACCGATCCAGGTGCCGGAAGGCGAGGGGATCAGTGTCGCCACGGTGTCCAACGAGGGCCGCCTGCTGGTCTTCCCGCTGGAGCAACTGCCCGAGATGGCCAAGGGCAAGGGCAACAAGATGATCGATATTCCGGGCGCGCGTGCGGCCCGTCGCGAGGAATTCCTGCGCGACCTGGCGCTGCTCGGCCCCGGCCAGGCCCTGGTAGTGCACGCCGGCAAGCGCAAGCTGACCCTCAAGGCCAGCGAGCTGGACTATTATCGAGGTGAGCGCGGGCGCCGCGGCAGCAAGCTGCCCAGAGGCCTGCAGAAGGTCGACCGCCTTGAGGCGGAAGAGGGAAGGTAGAAGAGGGAAGACAGGAGGTGGGTTATAGTGCTTTCTTTCTTCTTCCAGGCGCGTAGCGCCGCTCTTCCTTCTTCTTTCTGGGAGTAACATGACACGACGAGTCTTGATCCGTGCGACGGGTAACGCGCGCCCCGGCCAGCTGGCCGGGTTGGGCCGGGCATTGGCGAGTAGCGGGGCGCGGCTGCTGGATATCAACCAGAGCGTGACCTTCGGCATGCTGTCGCTGGAGGCGCTGGTGGGCCTGGATCACGAGGCCGATCTGGAGGGGGCGCTCACCGCGGCGGGCAGCGAGCTGGGGCTCGATGTCCAGGCGGTGCAGGTCAGTGCCGAGGATTATCATCGCTGGAGCGTGCAGAGTGGCCAGCCGCGTCTGATCATGACCCTGCTGGCGCCGCGTCTGCCGGCCGGCATCCTGGCCGAGGTCGGCCTGCTGACGGCCGAGCAGGGGCTGACCGTGGAGCTGATCCACCGGCTCTCCGGCCGCGAGCCCCTGGATGGTGAAACGCCGCCCCATGGCGCCTGTGTCGAGTGCTGGCTGCGCGGCGATGAGGTGGATATCGAGGCCCTGCGCGAGAAGGCGCTGGCGCTGGGGGCCGTGCATGGCATCGATATCGCCCTGCAGGAGGACTCGATCTGGCGCCGCCATCGACGCCTGGTGTGCTTCGACATGGACTCGACGCTGATCCAGGCCGAGGTCATCGACGAACTGGCGCGGCGGCATGGTGTCTTCGATGAGGTGGCCGCGGTCACTGAACGTGCCATGCGCGGCGAGCTGGACTTCCAGCAGAGCTTTCGCGAGCGCATGGCCAAGCTCGAGGGGCTGGATGAGTCGGTGCTGGCCGACATCGCCGAGAACCTGCCGCTCATGGATGGTGTCGAGCGTCTCATGCATCACCTCAAACGCCTGGGCTATCGCACCGCGATTCTCTCCGGTGGCTTCACCTACTTTGCCGAATATCTGCAGCAGCGCCTCGGGTTCGATGAGGTGCACGCCAACGAGCTGGTCATCGACAACGGCAAGCTGACCGGTGAAGTCCGGGAGCCGATCGTCGATGCCGAGCGCAAGGCCGAGCTGCTGCGCGGGATCGCCGCGCGCGAAGGGCTTGCCATGGAACAGACCATCGCCGTCGGCGATGGTGCCAATGACCTCAGGATGCTGGCCGCCGCCGGCCTCGGCATTGCCTTTCGTGCCAAGCCGATGGTGCAGCAGCAGGCGCGTCAGAGCATCTCGACCCTGGGGCTCGATGCCGTGCTGTACCTGATCGGTTATCGTCAGGTGGATCTGGAAAGCTGATGAGACGATGGTTCGGCATGAGTACCGCTGCGCTGACCTGGCGCGACCGCTTCGAGCGCATTCGCGCCAACAAGATCTTCGAAATCCTGGTGATCGCCATCATCATCGTGTCGGCCCTGTTGGTCGGGGCCAAGACCTACTCGGAAACCGGTCGCTTCCACTATTGGCTGCTGGCCATGGACATGGCGGTGACGGTCTTCTTCCTGGTGGAGATCGTGATCCGCATGGCGGCGGAAAAGCGGCTGCGCGACTTCTTCAAGCAGGGCTGGAACGTCTTCGACTTCCTGATCGTCACGGCCAGCCTGGTGCCGCTGGGCGGGTCCGATATGGTGCTGCTGGCGCGTCTGTTGCGCATCTTCCGGGTATTGCGTCTGGTGTCCATGATCCCGGAGCTGCGCATGCTGATGGCGGCCCTGGTCAAGTCGATCCCGCGCATGGGCTATGTGGCGCTGTTGATGTTCATCATCTTCTACATCTATGCCGCCATCGGCAGCTTTCTGTTCGTCGATGTGGATGACTATCTGTGGGGCAACATTGCCACGGCGATGCTGACCCTGTTCCGAATCGCGACCTTCGAGGACTGGACCGACATCATGTATGCCACCCAGGAGGCTTATGCCTGGAGCTGGATCTATTACCTGACCTTCATCTTTCTGACCGCCTTCATCTTCCTGAACATGATGATCGGCATCGTGCTGGACGTGATGCAGAAGGAGAGTGCTGCCATCGACCGGGAAAACGGCGAGGGCGAGGAAGCCGAACTGCAGGACCTGCGCCACGATGTGCGCCAGTTGAGTGGCCAGATCGCTCGCCTCGAGGCTTCACTGCAGCGCCGGGACGACCACCACCAGTGACCGGGCGGGCCGCTCGGCAATGTCAGAGGCCTGCGGTTGCGCTCATCCTAGCGAGTCTATAAAATACTTGCGCCCGTTCGCCTGTCGAGCGGGAACCGTGTTTTTTTCGAAAATCACCTCCTTGCTTCCTCTGGGTGCATCTGCTGCCTCCACCGGAAGCTGCCAAACCGCAAGGAGAACCCATGCGTCATTACGAAATCGTTTTCATGGTCCATCCGGACCAGAGCGAGCAGGTCCCGGCGATGGTCGAGCGCTACACCGGCCTCGTCACCGAGAACGGCGGCACCGTGCACCGTCTCGAGGATTGGGGGCGCCGCCACATGGCCTACCCGATCAACAAGATCCACAAGGCTCACTACGTGCTGATGAACGTCGAGTGCAGCGGCGAGACCCTCGAGGAAATCGAGAACATCTTCCGCTTCAACGATGCCATCATTCGCAGCCTGGTGGTGCGCTGCAAGGAAGCCATCACCGAAGCTTCACCGATGATGAAGCCGGCCGAGGACAAGCGCGCGCGCCGCGACGACAAGCAGCGCACCGCCGAGTCCGCCTGAGCCCACCCGTCGCACGTTTGAAGGAGTCTTTACATGGCACGCTTTTTCCGTCGCCGTAAGTTTTGCCGTTTTACCGCCGAAGGCGTGAAGCAGATCGACTACAAGGATCTGGACACGCTCAAGGGTTATGTCACCGAGACCGGCAAGATCGTTCCCAGCCGCATCACGGGTACCAAGGCGCGCTATCAGCGTCAGCTGTCCACCGCGATCAAGCGGGCACGCTACCTGGCGCTGCTGCCTTACACCGATAGTCACCAGTAAGTTACCGGCTCGATGCTGCCTGTCGCACGATGGCTGATGCAGGGCCTGCCCCAGGCGATGCTCGGGGCGGCCGTCAGCACAGTGGTGCCCTGGCTGTTCTGGCTGGGTGCTGCCATTGCGGCCTTGATGACGCTACGCAAGGGGCTGGCATCGGCGCTGCCGGTGATCATTGCCGCCGCTATCCCGGCGGGCTGGTGGTGGAGCCAGGGGGATGTCGTACCACTCTCCAGCATCCTGCTGGTGACCCTGATGGCCGTGGTGCTGCGCGCCCGGATGCGCTGGAGCGAAGCCCTGATCGTGGGTGCCCTGGGCAGCGCCCTGATGATTCAGGCAGGTAGCTTCACGCCGCCGGGCAGTTCCGAGGCGCTACTCGAGCAACTGCGCCAGGGAGCGCCTCAGATCGCCACCATGCTCGATGATCTGGCCAGTCAGGGGGTGGATACCCGGGAACTCGCCGATCTGCTGATGGGTGGCGTGACCGGGCTGGTCGTACTGCTGATGGCAGTGGCCTGTCTGGCCCTGGCTCGCTCCTGGCAGGCCGGGTTGTACAATCCGGGGGGCTTTCGCGAGGAGTTTCATGCCCTGCGACTGTCGCCGCGTGAGTTGCTGGTATTGCTCGGTGTCGGTGTTGCCGGTGTCGTGCTCGATATGCCGGGACTCGGCATGTTGATCTGGATACCACTGCTGATAGCCGGCATCGCCCTGGTACATGGTTTTATTGGATTGAAGGGAATGCATGGGATCTGGCTGGGCGTCTTCTACGTGATGCTCATCTTTACCTGGCCCATGATTCTCATCGTGCTGCTCGTGGCCCTGCTGGATTCGTTCGCGAACATCCGCGCCCGAATCGGCAGCGGCAACTGACAAGAGGTTAACGAGATGGAAGTCATTCTGCTCGACAAGATTGGCAAGCTGGGCGGTCTGGGTGACCAGGTCAACGTCAAGCCCGGTTATGGCCGTAACTACCTGGTGCCCTACGGCCTCGCCGTGCCGGCCACCAAGGACAACATCGCGGCTTTCGAAGCCCAGCGTGCCCAGCTCGAGGCGGAAGCCGCCGAGCGCAAGGCAGAAGCTGAAGCGCGCGCTGCGCAACTCAACGACATCGAGCTTTCGCTGGTCGCCAAGAGCGGTGACGAAGGCAAGCTGTTCGGCTCCATTGGTCCGCGTGACCTGGCAGATGCGATTGCCTCTGCCGGCATCGAGGTGGCCAAGAGCGAAGTACGCATGCCGCTGGGCCCGATTCGCCAGACCGGTGAATACGACATCGACCTGCACCTGCATGCCGAAGTCGGCGCCACCGTGCGCGTTGTGGTCGTGGGCGAGTAAGCCCGTCGATCGACGTCCGCGTTGATGTCCAGGGGCGCGAGGTTCAACCTCGCGCCCTTTTTTTACCCGGCGATTTTTGCTGGTCTGGGTGGCAGGCCGTGCGGCGTCCTTCGCTGCATGAGGTCAGTGCCTCCCTTCGGGTAGAATATCGGTGCCGAACCCGTCAGGAATTCCACCATGAATGAACCGCAAGCGCTGGATCAGGAAACGGCCGCCCTCAAGGTGCCGCCGCATTCGCTGGAGGCGGAGCAATCCGTGCTGGGCGGGCTGATGCTCGACAATTCCGCCTGGGACAATGTTGCCGACCGGCTGGTAGCGAATGACTTCTATCGCTACGAGCATCGCCTGGTCTTCAATGTCATGGCCCAGCTCGCCGAAGAAGCGCGGCCCATGGATGTGGTCACGCTGTCCGAAGCACTGGAGGGGCGGGATCAGCTGGATACCGTCGGCGGCCTGGCCTATCTGGCGGAACTGGCGCGCAATACGCCCTCGGCCAGCAACATACGCGCCTATGCCGATATCGTGCGTGAGCGGGCGATCCTGCGCAAACTCATCAAGGCGGCCAACCAGGTGGCCGAGAGCGCCTTCGCTCCCCAGGGGCGGCCCTCCGAGGAGCTCGTCAACGAGGCCGAGCGACTGGTCTTCCAGATCAGCGAGGACAGGCCCAAGTCGGGTGGGCCGATCGGCATGAGCGACCTGTTGACCAAGGCCGTGGACCGCATCGACGAGCTGTTCAACATGCAGGGCGAGATGACCGGGCTCTCCACCGGCTTCCGCGACCTGGATGACATGACGTCGGGGTTGCAGCCGTCCGATCTGGTGATCGTTGCCGGGCGTCCTTCCATGGGCAAGACCACCTTCGCCATGAACCTGGTCGAGCATGCGGTCATCTCCAGTGACAAGCCGGTGATGGTGTTTTCCATGGAAATGCCCGCCGAGGCCCTGATGCTGCGCATGTTGTCCTCGCTGGGGCGTATCGACCAGACGCGGGTGCGCACCGGCCAGCTGGAGGATGAGGACTGGCCACGCCTGACCTCGGCGGTCAACCTGCTCAAGGACAAGCAGCTGTTCATCGATGACACTGCCGCTTTGTCACCCAACGAGATGCGTTCGCGGGTGCGTCGTGTGGTGCGCGAGCACGGCAATCTGTCGCTGATCATGATCGACTATCTGCAGCTGATGCAGATCCCCGGCTTCTCGGAGAATCGTACCGGCGAGATTTCCGAGATCTCGCGCTCTCTCAAGGGGCTGGCTAAGGAGTTCGGCTGCCCGGTGGTGGCGTTGTCCCAGCTCAATCGCTCGCTGGAGCAGCGCCCCAACAAGCGCCCGGTGATGTCGGACCTGCGCGAATCCGGTGCCATCGAGCAGGATGCCGATATCATCGGTTTCGTCTATCGCGACGAGGTCTACAACCCGGACAACCCCGACAACCAGGGGCTGGCCGAGGTCATCATCGGCAAGCAGCGTAACGGGCCCATCGGTACCGTCCACATGGCGTTCATCGGCAAGTACACGCGCTTCGAGGACCTGGCCCCGGACAGCTATGGCGAAGCCTTCGGTGAGTGAGGCGTGTCGCTTGAGCGCGCGCCTCAGCTCCGTATAATCCCTCCCCCCAACAGCATTCTGGAGAAGCACCATGGCAGGCGGATTCCGACGCGGCAATCAGCGCCGTGCGCCCAAGCTCGAAGCACGCGGCGAACTGCAATCGGTGGAACGCGAAGGGCCCTTCAAGGAGTGGCTGGGCATGCCCGACCTGTATCGCTTCGAACTGGTCGTGGACGGCGAACACTACAGCTATCAGACCGAAGACTCCGAGCTGCCGGTGTCGGTCGGCGATCGTGTGGTCCTGCGCTACAAGGAGACCAAGGCCGGCAGGTGGGTCGACAAGAAATCATTGGGCAAGGCCATCGACCCGTCGCAATACCAGTGACGGAACCCGGCCCGCCACGGTCGGTCCCAGGGTCAGCGGGCATCGGTCACACTGCTGTCATCATCTGCCGGCAGTCTGTTGCCGATGCCCAAGACACTGAACCACCGGGAGGGCCAGATGGACCTCAATGACTTAAAGGCCTTCGTGGCCGAACACGACAACTTCGAAATCCGCGTCATCGGACACGCCGGCAATCGTTCCTATCAGGTCGAACTCGAGGACATCGAGGGCCAGCGCCACATGCTGACGCGTGCCGGCAAGCCGGTGCTGTTCCGTTCGCTGGATGATGTCTACCTGGAGCTCAAGCGTGCCGACGTGCATCGGGTCTACCTGGTCGAGCAGGTCTCGGAACAGGAAGCGACCGGCTTGACCACCCGTTATCACGAGCCGCTGGGTGCCAAGATCCCCGTCAGCCTCTGACCCCTCTCACTCCCAGTGCCGCATGGCGCCGGCGAGCGATTCCTTCCCGACACAACTTTTCCGGCCACCACGAGCTGCCCCGGTCCAGGCGGGCGGCCTGCGTTGCGCGACCCGACCGTCATGATGCGGGGCCATAGGCGTGGCGATGCTCTCCCTGCCCGTAGGCGGGTTCGGTTGTCAGGTGTTCGAGAAAGCGTTCGGCCTGGTCGCGGATGGCGGCCCGCCTGTCGGCCGACATTCTGGCCAGATTGCCGTAGATCGGCTTCATGCGGTGGTTGTCGGCCAGGGCATCGCGGTTGCGTTCCAGGAAATGCCAATAAAGGCTGTTGAGCGGGCAGGCGTCTTCGCCCACTGTCTGCCTGGGGTCATAACGGCATTGCGCGCAATGATCCGACATGCGGTTGATGTACTTGCCGGAGGCACAGTAGGGCTTGGAGCCCATCAGGCCGCCATCGGCATGCAGGACCATGCCCAGGGTATTGGGCAACTCCACCCACTCGCAGGCATCGGCATATACGGCCAGGTACCAGTCGCATAATGCCGAGGGGGCAACGCCGCAGAGCAGGGCGAAGTTGCCGGTGACCATCAGCCGCTGGATGTGGTGGGCATAGGCGTTGTCATGGGTCATCCGGATGGCACGCGACAGGCAGCGCATGTCGGTGTCGCCCGTCCAGTAGAAATCCGGCAGGCCGCGTTCGGCGTGAAGGGTGTTGCCCTGCTTGTAGGCCGGCATCCGTGTCCAGTAGAGGCCTCTGACATATTCACGCCAGCCCAGTATCTGCCGAATGAAGCCCTCGACGGCATTCAGCGGGGCCGTGCCCTGATAGTAGGCCGCCTCGGCTGATTCGCAGACTTCCCGCGGCGAGAGCAGGCCGATATTCAGGGACGCGGAGAGGCGGGAATGGAACAGGAAGGGCTGGTCGTCACTGATGGCATCCTGGTAACGGCCGAAATCCGGCAGCAGCTTGTCGATGAAGTGTCTCAAATCGGTCAGGGCCTGATGCCGCGTGACCGGCCACTGGAAGCCCTCGAGCCGTCCGAAGTGCTCGCCGAAGTGCGTCTCGACAAGGCTTAGAACCTCTTGCGTCATGGCGTCGTGTCGATGCTCGGGCGAGCTCGGCAGGTCCAGCCGGTCGGGGAGCGGCTCGCGATTGTCGGCATCGTAATTCCACTTGCCGCCGGCCGGTTCGGCGCCTTCCATGAGAAGACCGGTCCGCTTGCGCATCATCCGATAGAAGTATTCCATGCGCAGCGACTGGCGTCCGGCGGCCCAGTCGGTGAAATCCTCGGGCGTGCTGAAGAAACGGTCATCCTCGAACACTGTCCAGGACAGCGGGGCTGTAGAACGCTGCTGCATGGCCTCCCAGAGTCGCCATTCGCCGGGCCGAGTGACGCGAATTTCGTCGCATTGATAGAGGCCGGCAATGCGCTCGGCCTCGGGTATCAGGGCCTGGGTATTATCGGGGTCATCCAGGGCGCTGTAATGCACTCGATACCCCTGCTTGCGCAACCGTGCGGCAAAGTGACGCATGGCGGCGAAGATCAGGGCGATCTTCTGCGGATGATGGGGCACATAGCGACCCTCGCCGGCGACCTCGCACAGGGCAATGACCGCGTCACTCGGGGCCTGTGACAGGACGCCCAGGTCCGCGGTCAGCTGATCGCCGGCAAGCAGTATCAGGGGGCGTGGCATGCGACTCCATAGGGCGAGAGGATGTCGGGCATAGTGTAATGCTATTCCGGCCTTGTTGCCGCCGATGGTACCCTGATGCCTCTTCTTTCAGGCATTGGAGGCGTCATGACGCCCGATTCCGCGTCGTCCTCTTCCGAACATCTCCCGCAAGGTCATCCTCCGTCACCCGGCGGCAAGGTCGGCGTGGTGCTGGCCAACCTGGGCACCCCGGATGCGACGGACTACTGGTCGGTTAGGCGTTATCTCAGTGAGTTTCTCTCCGACCGGCGGGTCGTCGATTACTCGCCCTGGTTATGGCAGCCCCTGCTGCAGCTGGTGATCCTCAGCCGCCGCCCCTTCGCCTCCGGCAAGGCCTATCGCGGCATCTGGAATCGCGACAATGACGAGAGTCCGCTGCTGACCATCACCCGCGAGCAGACCGAGAAGCTGGCGGCCGAACTCAAGCGCGAGCATGGCGAGCGCCTCGAGGTGGCCTTCTGCATGCGCTATGGCAACCCCTCGACCGAGAGTGTGCTGAAAGACCTGCATGCCAGGGGCTGCGAGCGGATTCTGTTCTTCCCCCTTTACCCTCAGTACGGTTCACCGACCACGGCCACGGCCAATGATCAGGCTTTCCGTACCCTGATGAAGCTCAAGTGGCAGCCGGCACTGCGAACCGTGCCGGCCTATTTCGAGCATCTGGCCTATCTCGCGGCGCTGAGTGCTTCGGTGCGCGAGGCCTATGCGGCGGCCGAGACGCCCCCCCAGGCCCTGGTGGCCTCCTATCATGGCGTGCCCAAACGCTTCCTCGACGAAGGCGATCCCTATTACTGCCATTGCCGCAAGACCACGCGGCTCCTCAAGGAACAGCTGGGGCGGGACGGTCTGCCACTGGATGACGAGGCCATAATCACGACCTTCCAGTCGAAGTTCGGGCCCGAGGAGTGGGTCGGGCCGGCCACTGTGGAACATGTCGCCGAGCTGGCCCGCCAGGGCATCAAGCACCTGGCCGTGGTGTCGCCGGCCTTTGCTGCCGACTGTGTGGAAACCCTGGAGGAAATCGAGGAGGAAATCCGTGGTGCCTTCCTGGAGGCCGGCGGCGAGACCTTCACCTATGTGCCCTGCCTGAATGCGCGTGACGATCACGTCCGGGCGTTGGCGCGGATTGCCGAGCAGGAGCTCGCGGGCTGGCTATAGTCCGGGGGAGTGCCTTGGCGTGGCTAATCCAGCTCACGCATGGCGGTACAAAAAAGGCGGGGCGCTCGGCGCCCCGCCTTTTCCTTGGCATGCCGCATTCAGTCGTGGCCGGCATCCGAGTGATGGGGCACGGGCTTCTTGCCGACTTCCTCGTCGCGCAGCTCGGCGGGTTCCCCCTGGGTCTTCTCCACCCGCCGCAGTTGCTGGTGCAGGCCGGTCTTGGCCAGCAGGTGAGCACTGACCGGTGCCGTGATGAACAGGAAGAGGGCGATCAGCATTTCCTGGATCACCGGGTAACTGTCGATGATGCCGAAGTACAGCATCGAGGCCGTCAGGATGCAGCCGATGCCCATGGTGGTGGCCTTGGTCGGGCCATGCAGACGCATGTAGAAATCGCGCAGGTGGGTCATGCCCAGCGAGCCGATGAAGATGAAGGCACTGCCGGCGATCAGGAAGAAGGAAATCACGCCTTCGAGGATGACGTAGATCGACATGGTGGCTGCTCCCGCTATTCGATGATGTCGCCGCGCAACAGGTACTTGCACACGGCCACGGTACTGATGAAACCGAGCATGGCGATCAGCAGCGCGGCCTCGAAGTAGGTCTTGGTATTGAGCCAGAGTCCCATCAGAACGATCAGGGCGATGGAGTTCACGTACATGGTGTCCAGCGCCAGGATACGGTCCGGCATGTCCGGGCCGACCGAGAGACGATAGGTGTTCAGCACGATGGCAACCAGCACCAGTGCCAGGCTGATCTTCAGCGCGATGTCGAGCATTCGTAGATCTCCTTGAGCGGGCGCTCGTAGCGTTCGCGAATCTGTTCGATGAGCGCCTCGTCATCGTCGACGTCCAGGGCGTGAATCAGCAGCGTCTCGCCGTCCATGCGCAGGTTGGCCGAGACCGTGCCGGGCGTCAGGCTGATGGTGTTGGCCAGCAGGGTGATGGTGAAACGTTCCTGCAGCATCAAGGGATATTCCACGAAGTGGGGCCGAGTTCGCCGCCAGGGGTTCACGATCAGCCAGGCCACCTGGACGTTGGCCGTGATGATGTCGCCCAGCACACGCAGGATGAAACGAGCCAGCAGGCCGGGGCGACGCACGCTCGGTTGAACGTCCCAGAAACGGTAGGTGCCGAGCGGAATGACCACGGCCAGGACGCTCCCCAGCAGAATATGGCCCGGTGCCAGGCTGCGCACCATCATCAGCCAGACGGCGAGCAGCAACAGCGACAGGAGCGGGACGGGGAGCCAGCGTCGGGACTTGATCATGGGGCATCTCCGTTTTCGGACAACAGCGCACTGACCAGGGCATCAGGGGAGGCGAGCTGCTCGGCGGTGGCCCGGGTATAGTCGCTGACCGGCCCGGCCAGCGCCACCATCAGCGGCGAGGTGGCCAGCAACAGCCAGACCCCCGCCCACTGGGTGCGGGGCAGGCGTGTACCGCCGCGTTCGCCGTTCTGACTGCGCCAGAAGAGGGTGGAGCCGGCGCGCGACAGGGCGATGATGGCGCTCAGGCCGCTGATCAGCAGGATCGGCCACAGCCAGATACGTTGCCCGGCCTCGGCGGCATCGAGCATCAGCGCCTTGCCGATGGCGCCGGACAGGGGCGGCAGGCCGGCGACCGCCGCCGCCGCGATGAAGAAGAGACCGGCCAGGGTGCCACCCTGGGTCATCGGGCGGCCCTTGACAATCCGGGTGCCGGCCTTGCCGCGTTGCTGGCCGATCATGTCGGCCAGCAGGAAGAGGCCGCCGGTCACCAGGGTGGTGTGCAGCAGGTAATAGAGCAGGCCGGCGGTGGCGGCCGGGGTGTCCATGCCGACACCGGCCAGCAGGGTACCGGCGGAGACGAGTACCAGATAGGCGACCAGCAGGCGCAGGTCGCGCGCCGCCAGCACCCCCACGGTGGCCGCGACCAGGGTAGCCAGCGCCATCCACCAGACCCAGGGCTGATCGAGCGAGGTCAGTTCCCCGGCATTCTGGCCGAAGACCAGCGAATAGACACGCAGGATGGCATAGACGCCGACCTTGGTCATGATGGCAAAGAGGGCGGCCACGGGTGCCGGTGCCGCGGCATAGGCACGCGGCAGCCAGAAGTAGAGCGGCAGGATGGCCGCCTTGAGGCCGAAGACCACGAGCAGCAGCAGGGCACCGGCGGTCACCAGGCCGCTGCGCTCGGCCGGCAGCTCGCTCAGGCGGGCCGCCATGTCGGCCATGTTGAGGGTTCCCGTAGCGCCGTAGAGCACGCCGACCGCGATGAGAAAGAGCGCCGACCCGGCCAGGTTGAGCACCACATAATGCACCGCGGAATGGATGCGCGACTTGCCGCCGCCATGCAGCAGCAGGGCATAGGACGCCAGCAGTAGCACCTCGAAGAACACGAAGAGGTTGAAGAGGTCGCCGGTCAGGAAAGCGCCATTGATGCCCATCAGCTGAAACTGGAAAAGGCCGTGGAAATTGCTGCCTTTCTCGTCGTCACCGCCGCAGGCGAAGATCACGCAGCCCAGGGCCAGCACCGAGGTCAGCATGAGCATCAGGGCCGACAGGCGATCCAGGACCAGCACGATGCCGAAGGGCGGCTGCCAGTCGCCCAGGGCGTAGTAGCCAATCTCGCCGCTGGATGCCTTGATCAGCAATGCCAAGGCGATGAGCACCAGCAACAGGGTGGCCCCAACACTGGCGGCACGCTTTAGGCCGGTGCTGCCGAAGCGCGTCAGCAGCAGCACGACGCCCATGACGAGCGGTAGTACGACTGGCAGGACAATCAGATGCTGTATCACCGACGCGACTCCTCTGAATCCTCTTTGGTGCGGCCATCGACATGGTCATTGCCCATGTCGCCACGCGCCCGCATGGCCAGGATGACGGCAAAGGCGGTCATGGCGAAGCCGATGACGATGGCGGTGAGCACCAGGGCCTGGGGCAGCGGGTCGGCATAGTCGCCTGCGCCGTCGAGGACCACGGCGCCATCCGTGGTCAACCCGCCCATGGAGAACAGGAAGAGGTTGACCGCATAGGACAGCAGGGTCAGGCCGACCACCACGGGAAAGGTTCTGCCGCGTAGCGTCAGATAGAGGCCACAGGCGCTGAGCACGCCGGTGGTGATGGCATACAGACTTTCCATCAGCTCGTCTCCTCGCTGGGGGTCGTGGATTCGCCTTGCTTGCTCGGCCGGTGAGGCGTGGTCAGCTTGCCGAGGTTGGCCAGGATCATCAGGGTCGCGCCGACCACGGCCAGGTAGACGCCGAGGTCGAAGATCATGGCCGTGGCCAGCTCGAAGTCACCGATCAGCGGCAGGTGGAAATGCCCGAACGATGACGTCAGGAAGGGGTAGCCGAACAGCCAGCTGCCGAGCCCGGTCAGGGTGGCGATGCCCACCCCGGTGATGGCCACCGGCTGGTACTGGAAGTCGAGACGCGACTGTGCCCATTCCACGCCGCGCGCCATGTACAGCAGGATCAGCGCCACGGCGGTGATCAGGCCGGCAATGAAACCGCCGCCCGGATAGTTGTGGCCGCGCAGGAAGATGAACACCGAGACCAGCAGGGCCAGGGGCAGCAGGGCCTGCGAAATGGTGGTCAGGATCATCGGATAGCGATCCGGTGACCACAGGCGTCCCTCGACGTCACTGTGCGGCATGAACAGGCGCAGCCGGTTGAGCAGCTTGAAGATGGCCAGGCCGGCGATGGCCAGCACGGTGATCTCGCCCAGGGTATCGAAGCCACGGAAGTCGACCAGGATGACGTTGACCACGTTGTGGCCACCGCCGCCGGGCACGCTGTTGTCGATGAAGAAGCCCGAGATGCTGGCGTTGTCGCGGGTCAGGACGGCGTAGTTGAGGCTGGCGACGATCGTGCCCAGGGCGGCGGCCAGGGCACTGTCGCGCAGGTTGCGCGGCATCGAGGACTCGCGCGGCGTCTTCTGGGGCAGGAAGAAGAGTGCCAGCATCAGCAGGATCATGGTCACCACTTCTACCGAGAGCTGGGTCAGGGCCAGGTCCGGCGCGGAGAAGCGCGCGAAGGTCAGCGACACCAGCAGCCCCACCATCGACAGCATCAACAGCGAGATCAGACGATAGCGATGCGTGGCCACCGTGGCGATGCCGCTGAACATCAGCAGCACGGCGCCGGTGATCAGGACGCCATCGAGCTCGCTGCCGGGCTGGTCGCCGGCCAGGCTGGGCATGCGGAAGAGTCCCAGCCCGGCCAGTATCAGGGCCGTCACCAGCAGCAGACTCATGTAGCGCTGCAGGGAGCCATTGTCGAACCAGGCGAGCAGTCGCTCGGCCTGGCGCCCGACGTGCTGAACGGCACCTTCGAAGACCAGGCGCGCATCCACCGGCTTGAATCCCTTGAGGAAGTGACGCAGATGGCGATGCCCGAGGTAGGTGCCGATGCCGGCAAGCAGGGCGACCACGCTCATCAACAGCGGCAGGTTGAAGCCGTGCCAGATGGCCAGGTGAAAATCCATGGGCTCGCCGAGCACGGCTCGGGTGGCCAGGTCCATGAGACCCCCGGCCAACGGGGAGGGCAGTAGCCCCACCAGGATGCACAGCACCGCCAGCAGTTCCACCGGGGCACGCATCAGCCGGGGCGGTTCGTGGGGCGAACTGGGCGGCGCCTCGCGGGCCGGCTTGAAGAAGACGGCGTGCACCAGGCGCAGCGAGTAGGCCACCGAGAGGATGCCTCCCAGGGTGGCCAGTACCGGCAGGAGCCAGCTGATACCGCCCAGCATGTCGGCCTTGGTGGCGCTGGTGAAGAACATCTCCTTGGAGATGAAGCCGTTGAGCAAGGGCACGCCGGCCATGGCGGCGCCGGTGATCGAGGCCAGCAGGGCGGTGATGGGCATGGCGCGGCGCAGTCCGCCGAGTCGCGACAGCTCGCGTGTGCCGGTCTCGTGGTCGATGATGCCGGCGGTCATGAACAGGGCCGCCTTGAAGGTGGCGTGGTTGAGGATGTGGAACATCGCGGCCAGCACCGCCATGGGCGTACCGATGCCCAGCAGGGCGGTGATCAGGCCCAGGTGACTGATGGTGGAAAACGCCAGGATGCCCTTGAGGTCGGTCTTGATCAGGGCAAACCAGGCGCCGTAGACCAGCGTGATCATGCCCACCAGGGTGACCACCAGGGTCCACAGTTCGCTGCCGGCGATCGCCGGATGCAGGCGCGCCATCAGCAGCAGGCCGGCCTTGACCATGGTGGCCGAATGCAGGTACGCCGAGACCGGCGTGGGTGCCGCCATGGCGTGGGGCAGCCAGAAGTGGAAGGGGAACTGCGCCGACTTGGCGAAGGCGCCCAGCAGGATCAGCCCCAGCGCCAGGGGATAGTGTTCATGGGCCAGGATGACATCGCTGCTGGCCAGTACTTGGTTCATGTCGAAACTGCCGACCATGTTGCCGACCAGCAGCAGGCCGGCGAGTAGGGCCAGGCCACCGGCACCGGTCACCGCCAGGGCCATGCGTGCGCCCTTGCGGGCATCGCTGCGATGGGACCAGTAGCCGATCAACAGGAAGGACGAAAGGCTGGTCAGCTCCCAGAACATCCACAGCAACAGCAGGTTGTCGGCCATGGCGATGCCCACCATGGAGGCCATGAAGAGGATCAGGTAGGCATAGAAGCGCCCGTACGGCTCGTCGGCGTCCAGGTAGTAATGGGCATACAGCACGATCAACAGCCCGATGCCCAGGATCAACAGGTTGAAGAGCACCGAGAGGCCATCCAGCCTGAAGGCCAGGTCAAGTCCCAGGGCGGGTATCCAGTCGACGGCGAAGCGCAGTGTCTCGCCATCGGCCAGGGCGGGAAGCTGGGTGAACGTCAGCAACAAGGCAATGGCCGGAAGGAGTGCTGTCGCCAGGGAACAGTAGCGGCGCTCGAGCCGAGCGCCGAGCGCCGGCACCAGCACGCCGAGAAGCGGGAGCAGTGCTATCCAGAGCAATGTCATCGATCGGTCATCCTGCGCGTTTGCGTGAGGCCAAGGGTGCTGCAACCGGCGTGAACGATCAACGGTGGCGCTTGTGCTGAGCGTCCATGCGTGGGAATACAGGCCCATCAATGGCATTTGCGTCCTACTCTAACCAAAATGGACGCGTCTTGTCCCCTTGACTTGCGTATGGCTTTGTCCGCTCTATAAAGTAGCGAGCTTACGGTTGAGCCATGCGCTCGAGGAGGCTGCATGCAGCTGGCGATACTGACAGGGTTTGGCCTGGCGTGCATGGCGCCCTGGCTACATCGATGGCTGGGTCGGTACACGCCGCTGATGATGGCATTGTGGCCGATGTTCATCGCCGGCTGGCTGGTCCTGCAGTGGCCCGTCGTGCTGGGCGGGGAGCCCGTCCTGCTGGAGTGGGCCTGGGTCCCGGCCCTGGACATTTCCCTGAACTTCTACCTCGATGGCCTGGCCTGGCTCTTCGCCATGCTGATCAGTGTGGTCGGCGCCCTGGTGCTGGTCTATACCGGGGAATACCTGAAGGGCGAGCGCGACCTGCCGCGTTTCCTGGTCATCATCAGCGCCTTCATGACCTCGATGCTGGGGCTGGTGCTGGCCGACAACCTGGTCACCCTGTTCGTCTTCTGGGAGCTGACCAGCATCACCTCCTACCTGCTGATCGGCTTTCATCATCAGGATCCGGTGGCACGCCGCTCGGCCCAGCAAGGCCTGTTCGTCACCGTCGGGGGTGGACTGGCACTGTTGGCGGGCCTGGTCATGCTGGCCCAGGCCGGCGGCAGCTGGTCGCTGGCCGCGCTGACCCAGAGCGGTGAGCAGCTCGTCGGCCATGAGCTCTATACCCCCATCCTGATCTGCGTGCTGCTCGGCGCCTTCACCAAGTCGGCGCAGTTTCCCTTCCACTTCTGGCTGCCCAATGCCATGGCGGCGCCGACACCGGTCTCGGCGTACCTGCACTCGGCGACCATGGTCAAGGCCGGCGTCTACCTGCTGGCGCGCCTGCACCCGGCGCTCGGCGACACCCTTCTGTGGGAGATGACGCTCTCGCTGGTCGGCGCCCTGACCATGGCGACGGGCGCCTTGCTGGCCATTCGCGAGACGCATGTCAAGAAGCTGCTGGCCTACTCGACGGTCATGGCCCTGGGTACCCTGACCATGTTGCTGGGCATCGGCACGCGGGATGCGCTGGTGGCCTTCGTGGTCTTCCTGCTGGCCCACTCCCTGTACAAGGGGGCGCTGTTCATGGTGGCCGGCATTCTCGATCATGCCACCGGCACCAAGGACGTCACTGCCATGGGCGGCTTGCGCAGTGCCATGCCGCGCACCGCCGCCGTGGCCTGTGTGGCCGCCCTGTCGCTGGCGGGGCTGCCGCCCTTGCTGGGCTTCGTCGGCAAGGAACTGATGCTGACGTCGCTGCTCGGCGCGCTGCCGTATGGCGGGCTGGTGCTGGCGCTGGCCTTCACTGGCGCCTTCTTGACGCTGGCGGTGGCGGCCATTGTTGCCTTGAGGCCCTTCTTCGGGCCCGTGCGTGACACGCCGGTGACGCCGCATGAAGCGCCACTCGGCATGCTCGTCGGCCCGGCCCTGCTGGCCGGGCTGTCGCTGCTGTTCGGCCTGCTGCCCGGGCTGCTCGACGGCCTGGTCGCCGTCACCGTCAGTGGCCTGGGCGTGTCGGAACCCGGCGTCCATCTGGCGTTGTGGCATGGCCTGAATCCGGCCCTGGGCCTGTCGCTGGTGAGCCTGGTGCTCGGCACCCTGGTGTTCTTTTGCTGGGGGCGTGTGCGACACGCACTGGCACGGTTCGACCCTGTCATGCGGCATGGCCCCGAGTGGGGCTACGAGAGGCTCATGGCCGGCCTGGTGAAGCTGGCCGAATGGCAGACGCGCTGGCTGCAGAATGGGCATGTGCGCCATTACCTGGCCATGACCCTGCTGGTGCTGATGGGCCTGGTGGGGCATGCGCTGTTCCTGCGTCACCGCTTCGTGATCGATGTCGGAGTCGATGCCTATTTCCATGAGGTCGTCGTGGCGGGATTGATGGCGGCGGCGGCCCTGACCGCCTGCCTGATGCGCTCGCGACTGGCCGCCGTGGCGGCGGTGGGCATCATGGGCTTCTGTATCGCCCTGACATTCGTGCTGTTCAGTGCCCCCGATCTGGCGATCACCCAGTTGCTGGTGGAAACCCTGACCGTGGTGCTGCTGGTGCTGGTGCTCTTCCGCCTGCCGCGTTTCACGCGGCTGTCGACGCCCGTGGAGCGCTGGCGGGATGTGCTCGTGGCGGGCAGTTTCGGGCTGCTGATGGCCCTGTTCATGCTGTCGGTGCTGACGGCGGATGCCCTGCCGCGCATCTCCGACTACATGGTGGCCAACAGTCAGCCGCTGGGGCATGGGCACAACATCGTCAATGTCATCCTGGTGGACTTCCGGGCGCTGGATACGCTGGGCGAAATGTTCGTGCTGGCGCTGGCGGCCATCGGCGTGCAGGCGATGCTACGTTTTCACGCCGATGACGACGTGGCGAGCCGCGAGCGGATGACGACGGGAGAGCGTTCTCATGGTTAGATCCGGTACCCTGATTCTCAGCGTGGCGGCCCGCCTGCTGCTGCCCCTGCAATTGTTGTTCTCCCTGTTCCTGCTGCTGAGGGGGCATGATGAGCCGGGGGGTGGCTTCATCGCCGGTCTGGTGGCGTCGGGGGCCTTCGCCCTGTACTTCTTCGCCTATGGCCGGCAGGCGCTGAGCGCCATGCTCAAGGTGTCGCCGCGCGACCTGGTGGCCGTCGGTCTCTTGCTGGGCGTGCTGTCGACACTGCCGGCCTGGTGGTTTGGCGAGGCCTTCTTCACGGCGCAGTGGTGGACGTTGCCCGTCATCGACTTCAAGGCTTCCACTCCGCTGGTCTTCGATATCGGTGTCTATCTGGCCGTGGTGGGCTCCGTCCTCACGGCGATCACGGCGCTGGCGGATACCGCCCTGGCGCAGGATTCAAGTGACTGAGGAGGCCTCATGGAAGCCGTTCTGGCCGTAGCCATCGGTGTGCTCTTCGCCACGGCGATCTACATGATGCTGCGCCGCTCCATCGTCAAGCTGGTGATCGGTCTGATGTTGCTGTCCAACGCCGCCAACCTGCTGATCTTTACCATGGCCGGGCTGACGCGCGGTGCGCCGCCCCTGGTGCCGGAGGGAATGTCGGCGCCGGCGGGCCCGGTGGCCGACCCGCTGCCCCAGGCGCTGGTGTTGACGGCCATTGTCATCGCCTTCGGCGTGCTGTCCTTCGCCGTGGTGCTGGTGCGTCGCGCCTGGGAAATCGTGCGAACCGATGACCTGAACCGGATGAAGGATACCGATACGTGAACCCGGCCCTCGTTCTGCCCATCGTGTTGCCGCTGTTGTCGGGCACTCTGTCGCTGGTGCTGTGGCGTTCGCGGCGGATGCAGCGCTGGATCGCCGTGCTCGGCACGCTGGGGCTGCTGGTCAGTGGCGTGAGCCTGCTGGGGCTGGTGAGTCGAGATGGCATACAGGTGCTGCAGGTGGGCGGCTGGCAGGCCCCCTTCGGCATCAGCCTGGTGGCGGATGTGCTGGGTGCCATCATGGTCGTGCTGACCGGCATCATCGGGCTGGCGGTGGCCATTTACTCACTGGCGACCACCGGCCGGGGGCATGAGGCCTTCGGTTACTTCCCGCTGATGCATCTGCTGCTGGCCGGTGTGGCTGGTGCCTTCCTGACCGGGGATATCTTCAACCTCTATGTGTGGTTCGAGGTCATGCTGGTGGCGTCCTTCGCGCTGCTGATCCTGGGCAGCGAGAAAGCGCAGATGGAGGGGGCCATCAAGTACGTCACCCTCAATCTGGTATCGTCGGTATTGTTCCTGGTGGCGGTCGGCCTGCTGTACAGCCTGGTGGGCTCGCTCAACATGGCCGACATCGCCCAGCGCCTGGCCCGACTCGAGGATCGGCGACTGGTCGATGCCCTGGCGATGATGTTCATGGTCGCCTTCGGCATCAAGGCGGCGGCCTTTCCGTTGTTCTTCTGGCTGCCGGCCTCCTATCACACGCCGCCGGTGGCGGTATCGGCGCTGTTTGCCGGCCTGCTGACCAAGGTCGGGGTCTATGCGCTGTACCGGGTCTTCACCCTGATCTTCCACCACAGTCCCGGCTATACCCACGAGATCCTGCTGTGGGGGGCGGGGCTGACCATGCTGTGCGGTGTGCTGGGAGCGGCGGCGCAACATGAGTTCCGGCGCATCCTGTCGTTTCACATCGTCAGCCAGATCGGCTACATGATGCTGGGGCTGGCGCTGTTCACGCCGCTGGCGATCATCGGTGGGGTCTTCTATATCATTCACCATATCCTGGTGAAGACCAACCTCTTCCTGGTGAGTGGCATCGTGCACCGGCTGCTCGGCAGCTATCAGTTGAAGCGCCTGGGCGGGCTCTACCGCGAGCATCCCTGGCTGGCCATCCTGTTCCTGATCCCGGCGCTGTCGCTGGCCGGCATGCCGCCGCTCTCCGGCTTCTTTGCCAAGTTCATCGTGATTCGCGCCGGCATCGAGGCCGAGGCCTATGGGGTGACCTTCGTCGCCTTGCTGGTGGGGCTGCTGACGCTCTACTCGATGATCAAGATCTGGTCCGAGGTGTTCTGGAAGCCGCTTCCCGAGGAAGGGGAAAGCGACGATCGCCAACCGCCGGCACGCCGCGAGCTGTGGTTGATGGCCGCACCCGCGCTGGGCCTGGCGTTGTGCACCCTGTTCATCGGCCTCAATGCCGGGCCCATTCATGCACTGGCCGAGGCCTCGGCAGCCCAGTTGCTGGCACCCGAGCACTATATCGAGGCGGTCCTCGGTGAAGCGGGAGGTGGTTCATGATCGGTGCGGCCTGGCATCTGTTGCTGGGCATCGCCTGGGTGGTGCTGACCGGGGACTTCAGCGGTGGCAACCTCCTGGCAGGCCTGGTCTTCAGCTATCTGGTACTGGCCCTGATTCAGCCCCAGGTGCCGGCGCTGGCGGGCTATGCGCAACGCTTGCCGCGGCTGGTGCGTTTCGTCGGCTTCTTCGTCAAGGAGCTGGTCATGGCCAACTTCAAGGTCTCCTACGATATCGTCACGCCACCCTGGTACATGAAGCCTGGCGTGATTGCCATGCCGCTCCAGGCCCGGACGGAGTTCGAGATTGCCTTCGTGGCCAACCTGATTTCCCTGACGCCGGGGACCCTGAGCCTGGATGTCTCCGATGATCGCCGGGTGCTGTATATTCATGCCATGTTTCTCGATGATGAAGCGGCACTCAGGCAGAGTCTGGAAGAGCTGGAACGCCGTGCCCTGGCGCTGTTCCGCTAGGCCGGGCAAACCGCAGTCGAGTGGGCAACCGATGGAGAGGAGGTCGTCGTGTCGATCGTGATGCTTGTCAGTCTGGCGGTGATGTCGCTGGCGCTGTGCCTGACGTTTATCCGTCTGTTTCGGGGGCCGAGCCTGCCGGATCGCGTGGTCGCCATGGAGCTCTTTTCCTCGATCCTGGTCGGCATGATGGGCGTCATCGCCATCGCCACCGAGGTTTCCTTCTTTCTCGATGTGGCCATCGTCGTCGCGCTGATGGGCTTCATGGCGACCATCGGGTTCTCGCGCTTTCTGGAACGCGGGGGGCCGCGCGATGATTGATGGACTGGTTTCCGTGCTGGTGCTGGTCGGCTCGGTCTTCATGTGCCTGGCGGCGCTTGGCATCCTGCGTCTGCCGGACCTGCTGACGCGCATGCATGCCACCACCAAGGCCGCGACCCTGGGGGTGTCGCTGATCATGCTCGGGGTCTGCCTGCATTTCGCCGTGGAGACAGTGGTGGCACGGGCCCTGGCGATCATTCTGTTCATCATGATGACCGCCCCGGTGGCGGCGCATGTCATCGGGCGCGCCGGTTATTTTGTCGGTGCGCGCCTGTGGTCCGGGACCCTCAAGGACGAGCTGAAACCCAACTATGACCCGCTCAACCACCGACTGCACAGCGGCCTGGACGATGCCGGTTCGAGTTCGCCGCGCGGGTCGTCGGCGGCGTCGGGGGATGACACGGATGACGCTGCCTCGGGGCAATAGGGGCTGGCGTACCGCGACGATGTCGGCGATCATCGCACCACACCGCCAAGGACCGCGACGCCATGACCTTTAAGTTTTTTCCGCTTGCCATCCTGTGTGCCGCCCTGGTCGGCTGCCAGAGTGCGCAACCCCGTGATGCCCGGGCCGAATCGCCCACCACCGCAGCAGCAGACTCGGCCGGCGCCACCACCGAGTCGACGACCGACCGCGAGAGGACCTTCGCGGCCTGGCTGGCGGACTTCCGCCGTCACGCCCGTGACGAGGGCATCGCCGAGTCGACCCTGGAGCGTGCCCTGACGGGCCTGCGCTATCGTCCCCGGGTGATCGAGCTGGATGGCTCCCAGCCGGAATTCGTCCGGCCGATCTGGGAATATCTCGACAGCGCCGTGTCAGCGACGCGCATCGACAATGGCCGGGAGCGCCTGGCGCAGCATCGGGATACCGCCGAACAGATGGCGGCACGCTATGGGGTGCCCAGTGAGGTGCTGGTGGCCATCTGGGGCATCGAGAGCAGCTATGGCGATTATCTGGGCGATTTCTCCACCCTGGAGGCCCTCGCCACCCTGGCCTATGACGGCCGCCGCAGCGACTTCGCCCGGGGCGAACTCATGGCCGCGCTGCGCATCATCGAGGCCGGCGATATTTCACCGCAACGCATGAAGGGCTCCTGGGCCGGCGCCATGGGGCATACCCAGTTCATTCCCTCGAGCTTCCTGGCGCATGCCGTGGATGGTGACGGTGATGGCCGGCGTGATATCTGGGGCAGCATTCCCGATGTCATGGCCTCGACGGCCCGTTATCTGGACGAGGCCGGCTGGCGCCAGGGGCAGTCCTGGGGGACCGAGGTGCGCCTGGCATCCGGTTTCGATTATTCGCTGACCGAGCCCGATACGCGTCGCTCCACCGCCGAGTGGCAGGCTGCCGGCGTGCGTGCCCTGGAGGGTGGCAGCCTGCCGAGCCTCGACTCGGCGGCCGTGATCACGCCGGCGGGCGCCCAGGGGCCGGCGTTTCTGGTCGGCCACAACTTCCGTGTCATCCTGCGCTACAACAACGCCACCAGCTATGCCCTGGCGGTGGCCAAGCTGAGTGATGCCATCGCCGGTCGGTCGGGGATCCAGGGCGACTGGCCGCGCGAGCAGCCGCCTCTGAAGCGCAGCGATGTGCGCGACATGCAGCGCCTGCTCAATGAGCGCGGCTACAACGCCGGCACGCCCGACGGCATCCTGGGCCCCAATACACGACGCGGCCTGCGGGCCTTTCAGCGCGACATCGGGGTGACCCCGGATGGCTTTGCCACCCAGGCACTGCTCGAACGCCTGAGGTCCTGAAGGTGGCAGCCAGGCCGGCGCTGGCCTGGCTCATGCCAAACGGGCGAGCAGGGCGGTCACGGCGGTTTCCACGCGCAGGATGCGCGGCCCCAGGTGAATGCCCTGACAGCCTGCCGCCAGCAACTGCTCGACTTCCCAGGGAATGAAGCCGCCCTCGGGGCCGACCACCAGGGTGACCGGCTCTGCCACCCGCTGCGGACATTCATGCGGCATCCCGGGGTGTGCCACCAGGCCGCGGCTGTCGCCCAGCAGTCCCGGCAATTGATCCTCGACGAAGGGGCGAAAGCCCTTGGCCAGGCGTACCTCGGGCAGCCGGGTGTCGCGTGCCTGCTCGAGGCCCAGAATCAGATGACGTTGCATGCGCTCGGCGCCCAGTTCCGGGGATTGCCAGTAACTCTTCTCGACGCGGCGCGTGTTGAGAAGCGTCAAGGTCTTCACGCCCAGGGCCGTGGCATGCTCCAGGCTGCGGGCCAGCATGCGGGGCCGCGGCAGGGCCAGTACCAGATGGATGCCGAGTGGTGCGGGCGGTGCCTCGTCGAGCCGGGATACGTCGAACACGGCCTCGTCGTCGCGGTACTCGAGCAGCGTGCCGCGGCCCATGGGACCATTCTCCAGGCCGAGCGTCAGGGTGTCGCCGACCGCGGCGCCATGGACGTCGCTTAGGTGCTTGAGGCGTCGTGGATCGCGGACACGGGCAAGCCGATCGTTTTCCACATCGTCCGGCGAAAGCAGGATAAGGTTCATGATGTCTCGTCTTTCTGAGGGCAAGAGTCCCGGGGCGTCGACGCAGGCCGCTTGGCGGTCGTCACCGGCACCGATTTCGCTCGACGCCTTGCAAGCAGGGTGGCGCGGTGCACAATACTCGGATGAAGGGTGAATGCCCAACCCACAATGCAAGGAGCTGCGCCGTGCGCGTCATTCGCAAGTATGCCAATCGCCGTCTCTATGATACCGAACAGAGCCGCTATGTAACCCTCGAGGACCTGCGAGGCCTGGTGCTGGATGACGTGGCCTTCCGGGTCGAGGACGCCAAGTCCGGGGAAGACCTGACACGCACCATCCTGCTGACCATTATCATCGAGCAGGAGCAGGCCGATGGCGAGGCCGAGGTGTTCTCCAACGACCTGCTGGCCCAGTTCATCCGTGTCTATGACATGGCCAAGCCGCTGCCGCTGGCCCGCTATCTCGAGCAGGGTACCCGGCTGATGATGGAACAACAGAAGCACATGCAGGACCAGTGGCAGCAGGCCATGCGCCACACCCCCATGGAGCTGATGCGGGAACTGGCCGAGGAAAACATGCGCTTCTGGCAGCAGAACCTCGGGGGCCAGTCGGGCCGGCAGCGTCAGGACGATGACGATGACGGCAAGGCCTGAACGGGCGGCGACCCGTTCAGGTTTCTGACATAATGGCGTTCTATGTTTCCCGAGGTATCGAGGTAGAGCAGCGGATGAAGGTCTTGATCATCGGCGGCGGTGGCCGCGAACACGCCCTGGCCTGGAAGGTGGCGCAGTCGCCCCGGGTGGAAAGCGTCCAGGTGGCGCCGGGCAATGCCGGCACGGCCCGTGAGCCCGGGCTCGAGAACGTCGCGATCGGCGTCGGCGATCTGGAGGGGCTGGTAGCCTTCGCGCGTGACCAGCGGATCGACCTGACGATCGTGGGGCCCGAGGCACCGCTCGTCGAAGGCGTGGTGGACCGATTCCGGGAGGCCGGACTGGCCATCTTCGGACCCAGCGCGGCCGCCGCCCGGCTCGAGGGCTCCAAGGCCTTCAGCAAGGACTTTCTGGCCCGGCATGCCATTCCGTCTGCCGAGTATCGCACCTTCGTGGACGTGGAGCCGGCGCTGGCCCATGTCGCCGAGAAGGGCGCGCCGATCGTCATCAAGGCCGACGGACTGGCCGCCGGCAAGGGCGTGATCGTGGCCATGAGCGAGGCCGAAGCCGAGGCGGCGATCCGTGACATGCTGGAGGACAATGCCTTCGGCGATGCCGGGGCGCGCGTGGTCATCGAGGAATTTCTCGATGGCGAGGAAGCCAGTTTCATCGTCATGGCCGATGGCCGGTCCATCGTGCCCATGGCCACCAGCCAGGATCACAAGCGCGCCCTCGATGGCGACCAGGGCCCCAACACCGGCGGCATGGGGGCCTATTCGCCGGCTCCCGTGGTGACCGCCGAGGTCCACGAGCGCATCATGCAGCGCATCATCGAGCCCACGGTCAAGGGCATGGCGGAGGATGGCCACCCCTATAGCGGCTTTCTCTATGCCGGGCTGATGATCGATGCCGAGGGCAATCCCAGGGTCATCGAGTTCAACTGCCGCTTCGGCGATCCCGAAACCCAGCCGATCCTGATGCGTCTGCAGTCCGATCTGGCCGAGCTGTGCCTGGCCGGTGCCCGGGGCGAGCTCGCCGGCAGGGCCTGCGACTGGGATCCGCGCCACGCCGTGGGCGTGGTCATGGCCGCCGGTGGCTACCCCGGCAGCTACCGCAAGGGCGATGTGGTCGAGGGTCTGCAGGCCGCCGAGGCCACGGGCTGCAAGGTCTTTCATGCCGGCACGGCCCAGGGCGACGACGGGTCGGTGGTCACCGCCGGGGGGCGCGTGCTGTGTGTCACCGCCCTGGGCGATGCTATCAGTGATGCCCGGAATCAGGCGTACCGTGGTGTGGATGCCATCGACTGGCCCGGCGTGGCCTGTCGACGGGATATCGCCCATCGCGCCATCGGGCGCGGCCGAGCCGGGTAATCGGTTGCCATTGCGCGTCTGCGCAGCTATTCAGGAGGGCCCATGGAGCGCGTCAGGATCGACTTTCCCGAAGCGGCTATCTGCCACCGGCACCCGCTGGCGGTGCGTATCACGGACATGAACTACGGGCGCCACCTGGGGCACGACGCGGTGATCTCGCTGATGCATGAGGCGCGGGTGCAGGCACTGGCCAGCCTGGGGCTCAGCGAGGGCGACATGGCCGGCTATCCCTGTGTGGCGGCGGATCTGGCCGTGCAATACCAGACCGAGTCACGCTGGCCGGATGCGCTCATCGCCGATACCGCCATTCCCGCGCCGTCACGCAAGACGATCGGCGTCTATCATCGCCTGCGTCGCGAAGCCGATGGTCGTAGCGTGGCTACGGCGCGCCTCACCCTGATGCTGGTCGACCCCGAGGCGGGTCGCCCGGTCCCGGTACCCGATGCGCTGGTCGAGCGCCTGTCGAGGGGGAGCTGATGTCCCGCGAGTATCCGATCATCGCCGTCACCGGCTCTTCCGGGGCGGGCACCACCACCGTCAAGCGCACCTTCGAGCGGATGTTCGCGCGTGAAGACGTGCACGCCGCCTTCGTCGACGGCGATGCCTTCCATCGCTATACGCGCCAGGAGCTGGCGCGCATGTTCCGCGAAGAGCCCGAGCGCAAGGATGAACTGTCGCATTTCGCCGTGGAGGCCAACCTGCTGGACAAGCTCGAGGCGCTCTTTCAGGACTATGGCGACAACGGCTACGGTACCTACCGGCATTACATTCATGCCGAGGACAAGTCGATGATCGAGGCCGGCTATCAGGTCGGCACCTTCACCGAGTGGCAGTCGCTGCCGTCGGGCACCGACCTGTTGTTCTACGAAGGCCTGCATGGTGGCCTGGTGACGGCCGAGCATGACATCGCCCGACATGTCGATCTGCTGGTCGGCGTGGCGCCGACCATGAACCTGGAATGGATCCAGAAGATCGACCGCGACATCCAGGCGCGCGGCTATACCCAGGAGGCGGTGATCGACACCATTCTGGGTCGCATGGACGATTATGTGCGCTACATCCTGCCGCAGTTCTCGCGCACGCACATCAACTTCCAGCGCGTGCCCACCGTGGATACCTCCAATCCCTTCGAGGTCCAGGACATTCCCACCGATGCCGAGTCCTTCGTGGTGATTCGCTTCCGCGACCCCGCCACCGTGGACTTTCCGTATCTGCTGGCGATGATCCAGGACTCCTTCATGAGCCGGCCCCATACCCTGGTGGTTCCGGGATCGCGGCTGTCGCTGGCCATGGAGCTGATCCTCGGCCCGCTGGTACGCCACCTGCTCGCCCAGCGACGGTTCCGCTGACTGGCCCGGCGCTGACAACGAGCCACACGACCGTTAAGCTCGCCCCTGAATCCCTGACGCTTTGCCTGGAGCCCGACATGGATTGCCTGTTCTGCAAGATCATCAATCGCGAGATTCCCGCCGATATCGTCCATGAGGACGATGACATCCTGGCCTTCAACGACATTGACCCCAAGGCCCCGCGTCACATGCTGGTGATTCCCAAGCGGCATATCGCCACCCTGAACGACATCGAGGAGGGGGATCTGGCGCTGGTCGGCCGTCTGCAGTACACCGCGGCGCGCCTGGCCCGGGAGCAGGGATTCGCCGATGATGGCTACCGCGTGGTGATGAATTGCAATGAAGACGGCGGACAAACGGTCTATCATATTCATATGCACCTGATGGGCGGTCGACGCTTCACTTGGCCGGCTGGCTAGCCGGAACCTGTCAAGGCCCCGAGCCGCGAATCGAAGGTGTTCGACGCATCAGGTGCGTGCCGATGCCGCCCAGCCGGGCGGCATCCTGCGCTCTGGACGCTGTGCCCGTCGGCTGGCTGGGGTATGATAATGAGGCCAACGACTGATCAAGAGGGATGCCATGACTCGCCAACTGTCCCGCGCTGATAACCTGATTCACCAGTTCGACACCGTGCTGCGCACTCTGGTGCCCGGTGCCGCCCAGCCCTCGCGGCCGTCACCGGCCACCGAGGACATTCAGGACGAGCCGCTGGATGCCGAGCAGCGCCAGCACGCCGCCGGCCTGATGCGCATCAACCACACCGGTGAGGTCTGTGCCCAGGCCCTCTACCAGGGCCAGGGGCTGACCGCCAAACTGCCCGAGGTGCGCGGACAGATGGAAGAGGCGGCCCAGGAGGAGGTCGATCATCTGGCCTGGTGCGACACCCGCCTACAGGAACTCGATGGCCGTACCAGCCTGCTCAACCCCTTTTTCTACGTCACATCCTTCGGCCTCGGGGCCGTGGCGGGAGCCGTGGGGGATCGTGTCAGCCTGGGGTTCGTGGCGGCGACCGAGGAGCAGGTGGGGCGCCATCTGGACGAACACCTCGAGAAGCTGCCCCGCGGCGACCGCCGCTCGCGCGCGATTCTCCACCAGATGGCCATCGATGAAGCCCATCACGCCCACCAGGCCCTGGAAGCCGGCGGCGCCCGCTTCCCGGCCCCGGTGAAAGCCGGCATGACCTTGATGTCCAAGGTCATGACCGAGTCGGTTTATCGGCTATAAGCTATAAGCTTCGAGCCACGAGTTGCGAGCGGCGGGCTACACTCTGCTCGTATCTCGTATCTCGTATCTCGTATCTCGTATCTCGTATCTCGCGAAACCCTCAGCTACCTTCCCCGGTCTCGACGATGGTGTAGGAGTGCGTCACCTCCACGCCGCCATTGGCGAGCATGATGGAGGCGCTGCAGTACTTCTCGGCGGAGAGTTCCACGGCGCGCTTGACCTGCTTTTCCTTGAGCTGGTGCCCGCTGACGGTGAAGTGAACATGGATCCGGGTGAACACGCTGGGTACGGCATCGGCGCGCTCGGCTTCTATCTCGGCGACGCAGTCGGATACCGGGGCGCGGGACTTTTCCAGGATCTCCAGCACGTCGAAGGAGGTGCAGGCGCCCATGCCCATCAGGAGCATCTCCATGGGACGGGGGCCGGTGTTGCGACCGCCGTGGTCGGGCGGGCCGTCGATGACCACGCTGTGGCCGCTTCCGGATTCGGTGACGAACTGGCGACCGTCGGTCCACTTGACGCTGGCTTTCATGAGCGGGGATGTCCTCGTATCGGGTTGAGAGGCGAGCAGCATAGCAGTTGAGGCCATGCGACTCAGCCCCGTGATGCGTCAGTCCTGGAGCAGCCGGTCGAGCTCGGCGAGGCGCTCCGGGGTGCCCACGTCGACCCAGTGTCCCGGATGGTGATAGCCGGCGATGCGATCCTCGGCGATGGCCTGACGCAGCAGGGGGGCCAGGGCAAAGGCGCCGGCCGGATGGTCGGCGACCAGGGCAGGGTCGATCTGGGCAATCCCGGCATAGGTCCAGCGCGGCTCGGGGGATTCCCGGACTCGCCCATCGGCCGTCAGGTGGAAGTCGCCGCCTGGGTGGTGGGGCGGGTTGTCGACCACCACCAGGCGCGCCAGGTCGGAGCCCAGCGAGGGCGGCAGGCGGGCCGGGTCGAGGTCGCACCAGACATCGCCGTTGACCAGCAGAAAGGGCGCATCGCCCAGCATCGGCAGGGCCTGGCGGATGCCGCCGCCGGTTTCCAGCGGTGAGGCTTCGCGGCTCCAGGTGATCGTCACGCCATGGTCACGTCCGTCGCCCAGCGCTTCAATGATCTGTTCGGCACGGTAGCTGACATTGATGACAATATCGCGCATCCCGGCCGCGGCCAGGCGCTCCAGATGGTGGACGATCAAGGGCTTGCCGCCGACCTCCAGCAAGGGCTTGGGGCAGTGGTCGGTGAGCGGGCGCATGCGCGTGCCGTATCCCGCCGCGAGAATCATGGCCTTCATGCGACCGACTCCCGGCTGATGCCTTCTGCCTGCAGCCTGTCGAGCATGGCCGGGCGCAGCGTCGTGCTGACCCAGTGGCGGAAATCGGCCAGTTCCGCGCGTGCTTCCAGGGCATCCTCCAGGTGGTTCAGGAAGTGCGGCAGGCGCGCCAGATAGCCGTCACGCTGGTCGCGCAGGGTCAGGCGGACGAAGATGCCGAGCACCTTGAGAGCACGCTGCGCGGCCATGCCGGCCACCCATTGCTGGAAGGTGGCGGCATCCGGGTCGCCCAGGCGGCCGTCGGCGATGGCGCGCTGGCGAAAGGCCTCGACCCAGGCTTGACGGCGCTCGGCCGGGAAGCGGCAGTACCGGCCGTGCAGCAGGGACACCAGGTCATAGCTGATGGGGCCGGCCACGGCGTCCTGGAAGTCGATCAGGTGCAGGGCGTCATCGACGACCATCAGGTTCATGGCGTCGAAGTCGCGGTGGACGGTGACCACGGGCTGGGCCAGGGCGGTCTCGATCAGTTGTCGGCGCACCGCCGGCCAGTCGGGCGGGGGCGCCAGCGACAGCCACTCGCCCAGGCACCAGTCGGTGAAAAGGTCGAGTTCCTTGCCCAGCAGTTCGGCGTCATAGCGGGGCAGGCCATCGCTGGCGGCGCGGTTCTGCAGACCATCCAGCAGGTTCAGGGCCGTGTCGTGCCAGGCCAGGGTCGTCGCCGCCCCCGAGCCCTCGAAACAGCATTGCAGCGGTGTGTCGCCCAGATCCTCGAGTTCCACGAAGCCGGCGGCCTGGTCCTCGGCATGGACATGGGGCACCGGCAGCCCGGCCGCGGCCCACTGCCGCGCGATGGCAATGAAGGGGCCGATATCCTCCTTGCCGGGTGGTGCATCCATCAGGATGCGGCGCTGGCCGTCCGCCAGTATGAGACGGAAGTAGCGGCGGAAGCTGGCATCATCCGCCGCCAGCTTCAGGTCGAGAGCGTCGGGGGCGAGCCCGTGACGCCGGCTGATCCAGTGGCGGAGGGCGGATTGGCGCGAGGACGCGTCGGCCTCTGACATCTTCACCTCTGTCGTGTTGAGTGGCGGGTGTCCTCAGGTTGACGACCCCGGGGCGTCACCGCATGCTGAGGCCAGTATCCAGGCTGACGGGCACTCTGCGGGACAGCTCGCTGTGTGGCTGTATAATACCGTTTCATTTCGCCAAGGACATCGTTGAACATGGGCAATCGATCCTCCAGGACGGCCCTGGCCGGTCTATTGATCTCGAGCTTGCCGGCTGCCCCGCTAGGGGCGGCACCGCCCGAGTCATTGCCGGCCGAGCAACTGGACTGGCAGCCCTGGGGCGAGGATCGTCCGCAAGGCGCTGTGTGTCGGGGTGTCTACCGCGCGCCGGAATATCGGCTTGCCGAGCCCATGGGCAACCAGGTGGCCACCGAGGCCGATGATGCCGAGTATGGCGATAACGGCCGGACCGTTCTCAGCGGCGAGGTCGTACTGCGTCGTAACAATACGCAGCTGGAGGCGCCACGCATAAGCGTGCCGGCGTCGCGTGAGCGCGTCGAGGTGGAAGGTCCGCTGGCCCTGCGCGATCAGAACGCCCTGGTGCGTGGCGCCAGGGCGACCTATTCGCTGCAAGGGGAAGCCGCGAGCATCGACCGGGCGCATTATGTGTTCCATGAACATCGCCTGCGCGGCGATGCGACCCGGCTGGCGCGGGTCGGCGAGGACCAGTATCGGTTGACCGAGGCCAGTTTCACGACCTGCGAGCCCGGCAACAACCTGTGGCGCCTGGTCGGCGAGGACATCGAGCTGGATCAGCAGAGCGGCTTCGGTACCGCCCGCCATGCGCGCCTCGAGGTCGGCGACGTGCCGGTCTTTTACTGGCCCTGGATGCGCTTTCCCATCGATGAGCGGCGTCAGTCGGGTTTCCTGTGGCCCACGGTGGGGATGTCCGGCGATGGCCTCGATTACGCCCAGCCCTATTACTGGAACATTGCGCCCAACCAGGATGCCACCATCACGCCGCGCCTGATCACGGATCGTGGCCTGTTGCTGGGTGGGCAGTATCGCTACCTGCTGCCCTCCGACGCCGGCGCCATCGAGGGTGCCTACATCTTCGATGACCAGCAAGCTGGGGAAGAGGCCTCGGAGTATACGCCGCTGGCAACCGGTGATGACCGCTGGTACCTGGATTACCGCCACGCCGGGCACTTCGATGAGCGCACCCGTTATCGACTGCGCTATGGTGCGGCCAGTGATGGGCGCTATTTCGACGACTTCGGCGCCGGCTTCAGGGAGCTGGACAGGGGCAGCATGCAGCGCCTGGCGCTACTCGAGTATCGGGGCGAGACCTGGCAGCTGGAAGGCAAGGCCCAGGGCTACCAGGTACTGGATGACCCGCTGAACCCCAACGACAAGCCGTTCTACCGTCTACCCAGCCTGACGGCCCGAGCCGACTGGCAGCAGGGCAACTTCTACGAGGAGTGGAACGCCAATGCGACTTACTTCTGGCGCGATCAGATTGGCGATGCCCAGGGGAACTATACCTACAAGGGGCAGCCCCGCCAGGTGCCGCTGCGCGAGGCGGCCAATGGCGCGCGCTTGCAGCTGACACCGGCAGTCGGCTGGCGCGGCGAGTCCACCTGGGGCTTCTTCGAGCCGCGGCTGCAATTGCACCATACCAGCTATGCGCTGGATTACGGGCAGCGTGACACCCAGCGCGACGAAAGCCTGACACGCACCCTGCCGGTGGTGTCGCTGGATACCGGCGTCATTCTGGAGCGGGCTGTCGAGGTCGCGGATAGCGCCTATCGCCAGACGCTCGAGCCCCGCTTCAATTATGCCTTCGTGCCGGGCGAAGACCAGAGCCAGTACCCCGACTTCGACACCACGGAGCGGGCCTTCTCCTGGCAGCAGCTGTGGTCGCCGTATCGTTTCAGTGGCGGGGATCGTGTCGGTGACCTCAATCGTTTGTCGTATGGCGTGAAGACGCGTTTCTTCGAGGACAGCAGCGGTCGCCAGCGTTTCTCCCTGGGCGTCGGTCAGGCGGCCTACTTCGAGGATCGCAATGTCGACATGGACGGCGACTCCGGTACCCTGCCGGACAACGAGGATGATCGCTATCGCGCCACACGCGACCGCTCTCCCTGGGTCACCCAGCTGGACTGGCAGGTCACGGACCAATGGCGCGCGCGCAGCGAATGGCTGTATGACGACCAGCGCAGCCGTACCGAGAGTGCCGGGCTGAACGTGCAATACCGGGCCGACGCCGGTCATGTATTGAACCTTGGCTACCGTTGGCAACTCGAAGGGTTCGAGCCCACGGAAGATCTCGAGGACACCCGCAACTATGACCGCGAGGAGTTCTCGGCATCCTTTGCCTACAAGGCCATGGATCGGCTCGACCTGGTCGCCGGAGTACGCTACGACAACACCAACAGCCGGATGCTCGAGCAGCTGGCGGGTGTGCAATGGAATGACTGCTGCTATGGTCTGCAGCTGGTGTGGCGTGAATGGGTCGACGACGAGAACACGGCCAACACTATCGCAGATGACACGACCGATCGCGGGCTCTTCCTGCGCTTCGCGTTCAAGGGGCTGGGCGGCGTCGGCGGAGAGACCGGGCGCTTCTTCGAGTCGGCGGTGCCCGGATACCGCCCGGCCGACTTCGGTCGCCCCTGATCAATTCATGAGGAAAGGAAGGAACGACATGCACAGTCGACGTATCGCCACCCTGACACTGGCTCTGTGTCTGGGCCTGGCACCCCTGGGAGCCGTGGCGCAGGAAGCCCGCCAGCCCCTGGACCGCATCGTGGCGGTGGTCAACGAGGGTGCCATCATGAACACCCAGCTCGAGGATCGGCTGGCACGCACCCGCTCGCAACTGGAAGCCCAGGGCCAGCAGGTGCCGCCGAACGACGTCCTGCGCGAGCAGGTGCTGGATCGCTTGATCGTCGAGGAAATACAGCTGCAGATGGCGCGCGAGAACAATCTCAGCGTGGATGATACCGAGCTCAACCGTCAGGTACGGGCGATTGCCCAGAACAATGGCATGAGCCTGGATGAGTTCGCCGATGCACTGGAAGCCGATGGCCTGTCGCTGGGCGTGGTGCGTGATCAGGTGCGCCGCGAGCTGCTGATGCGTCAGATCCAGCAGCGACGCGTCGGCAGTCGGGTCAGCATCTCCGAAGCCGAAGTGCAGCGCTTCATCGAGCAGCAGGGCGGCGGCATGAGCACCGAACAGGCACGTCGGGCGCTCTTCCAGCAGAAAGCCAACAGCGAGATGGAAACCTGGGTACAGGAAATCCGCTCCCAGGCCTTCGTCGAAGAGCGTCTCGGATCGGGGTCGTGAACACCGGCGACCTTCCGGTCATCGCCCTGACCACCGGCGAGCCGGCGGGGATAGGGCCCGAACTCGCGGTGATGCTGGCCTGCTGTTCACCACTGGCCGCGCGCGTGGTGGCGGTGGGGGATCCGGCCCTGCTGGCCGAGCGTGCCGCGGCGATCGGTCATGACATCCGCCTGCATGTGCTGGCGCCGAGCGACGCGCCCCCGGCTCCCGAGGCCGGCGTGTTGCCGGTCTGGCCGGTGGCGCTGCGGGCGCCGTCCGTGCCGGGCAGGCTGGACGCTCGCAATGCCGCCTATGTGCTGGAGACCCTGGATCGTGCGGTCGAGGCCTGTCGGGCCGGGACTGCCGCGGCAATGGTCACGGCCCCGCTGCACAAGGGCGTGATCATCGAGGCCGGTCATGGCGACTTTCGTGGCCACACGGAGTATCTGCGCGATGCCTGTGGCGTCGATGACGTCGTCATGATGCTGGCCACCGATTCGGCGCTGCATGCCCGGCACGCCGACTGGTCCGCCGGGCATGCCTTGCGCGTGGCGCTGGCCACGACCCATCTGCCCCTGCGCGATGTGGCCGATGCCGTGACCGCGCCGCGCCTGACGCGTATGCTGAGCATCCTCGATGCCGAATTGCGTCAGCGTTTCGGCCTGACGTCGCCGCGTATCCTGGTCTGCGGTCTCAACCCGCATGCCGGCGAGGATGGCCACCTGGGACGTGAGGAGCGCGACATCATCGAGCCGGCCCTCGAGGCCCTGCGTGAGCAGGGTTTGTCCCTGACAGGTCCGCTGCCGGCGGATACCCTGTTCACGCCGCGGCACCTGATGGAGGCGGACGCCGTCCTGGCGATGTATCATGATCAGGGGCTGCCGGTACTCAAGTATGCCGGTTTCGGGCGTGCCGCCAACATCACGCTGGGGCTGCCGCTGGTGCGCACCTCCGTGGATCATGGCACGGCACTGGATCTGGCCGGGCGCGGCGAGGCCGACCCCGGGAGCCTGCGAACGGCCGTGGCGCTCGCCATCCAGATGGTTCACGGCGGGGCGAGCTCGCCGCAGTAGGGCAGGGCGCCGTCCGCCACTGGCCTGCCATCGCCGCCCGCGCATCGGTGCACGGCCAGCCCGCTGCAATAGACCATCGCAACACAAGGACTCTCCTGAATGTCATCCCGTCCCACGGGCCATCGCGCACGCAAGCGCTTCGGCCAGAACTTCCTGCGTGACCCCGGTGTCATCTCCCGGCTGGTGCGTTCCATTGCGCCGGGTGCCGGTCAACGCCTGCTGGAAGTCGGCCCCGGCCAGGGGGCGCTGACCGAACCTCTGCTGGAAGCGGCGGGCGGGCAGCTCGAGGTGATCGAGCTGGACCGCGATCTGATTCCCGGGCTGCGTGTCCAGTTTTTCGACAAGCCGGGCTTCGTGATTCACGAAGGTGACGCCCTCAAGTTCGACTTCTGCGCGCTGCAGGGCGATGGCCCGCCGTTGCGAGTCGTCGGCAACCTGCCGTACAACATCTCGACCCCCTTGATCCTGCATCTGCTGCGCGCCGGCGATGCCATCTCGGACATGCATTTCATGCTGCAGAAGGAAGTGGTCGAGCGCCTGGCGGCCGAGCCGGGCGGTGCCGACCGTGGCCGCCTGTCGGTGCTGGCGCAGTACTATTGCCGGGTGGAGTCGTTGTTCACCGTCCCGGCCGAGGCCTTTGTCCCGCAACCCAAGGTGGAATCGGCCATCGTGCGCCTGACGCCGGCCGCCGGGGTGACGGCAAGGGACGAGGAGCTGATGTTCGAGGTGGTCCGCGAGGCCTTTGCCCAGCGCCGCAAGACGTTACGCAACAACCTCAGGGGGCGCCTGTCGGCGGAGGCGCTGACGGCGCTGGGCATCGACCCGGCGCGGCGTCCCCAGACACTGACGGTCGCGGAATTTGTGCGCATCGCCGACCACCTGGTAGAGGAGCCGAATTGATGGATGTCGCGCCCCAGAGCGAAGAAGTGCATGTCGATGTCGAACCGGCCTACTGTGATGATGAGTCATCCCCGGAAGAGAAGCGCTATGTGTTCAGCTACACCATCACGGTGCACAATTATTCCCGACACAGCATGCAGTTGATGGCGCGTCACTGGTCGATCACCCAGAGCAGCGGTCAGGTCCAGGAAGTGCGGGGCAAGGGAGTGGTCGGCCAGCAGCCGATGATCGGCCCCGGTCAGACCTTCCGCTATACCAGCCGGGCGATCCTCGACGGCCCGGTCGGCGTCATGGAAGGGGCCTTCACCTGCGTCGACACCGTGACGCAGCGGCCCTTCGAGGTGCCGGTAGCGCCCTTCCGGCTGGCCGGACCCAACCAGGTACATTGACGCCCACTATTCATCGTCAGGGGAGTCGGCATGACCACCTATGTCATCGGGGACCTCCAGGGTTGCCACGCCGAATTCGTCGCGCTGCTCGAGCGCCTGTCCTTCGACCCGCGCCGCGACCACTTGTGGCTGGCCGGGGATCTGGTCAATCGCGGCCCGGGGTCGCTGGACTGCCTGCGCGAGGCCAGGGCGCTGGGCGAGAGTGCCGAGGTGGTGCTGGGCAATCATGACCTGCACCTGCTGGCGGTCGCCCGCGGCGGCGCCGGGCTCAAGCGCAAGGATACCCTGGCCCCGATTCTCGAGGCGCCTGATCGCGAGGCGCTGCTGGACTGGTTGCAGAGCCGCCCGCTGCTGGTGCGGCGTGGCAACACCGTGATGAGCCATGCCGGTCTGCCGCCCCAGTGGGGCATCGAGCAGGCCGCGCGCCTGGCCGGCGAAGTCGAGCACTGCCTTAGCAGCGACCGGGCCGGGGCCTTTCTCGAACGCATGTACGGCAACGAGCCCTCCGCCTGGCACGACGCGCTCGAGGGCATCGAGCGGCAGCGCGTCATCGTCAATACGCTGACGCGGATGCGCTTCATCGACGCCTGCGGCCGGCTGGACTTTGCCGCCAAGGAAGGGCTGGACACGGCGCCCGAGGGGTTTGCCCCCTGGTTCCAGTTCCCGCGTGACGATCAGGCACACCTGCTGTTCGGCCACTGGGCGGCGCTGGAGGGGCGCACCCCGGACAGTCGCGTGCGGGCCGATGCCCTGGATACCGGCTGTGTCTGGGGCGGCAGCCTGACGGCTCTCGACCTCGAGACGGGGCAACGCATCAGCGTGCCCAGCCAGCAATGAACTTTCCCGGGTGACGTCCGACGTCGCACTGCCTGACCTCTGGAGGCTTCCATGACCACGCCGACATTCGAACACCTCAACGTGACCACCCTGGCCGACTGGCTCGAGGCAGCACGACCGCTGACGCTGGTGGATATCCGCGATCCGGCCAGCTTTGCGGCAGGCCATCTGCCCGACAGCCGACACCTGGACAACGACGGCGTGCCCGCCTTGCTGGCCGAGGCCGATCGCCGACAGCCGCTGGTAGTGGTCTGCTACCACGGCAATTCCAGCCAGCAGGCGGCGGCCTGGCTCGCCGGGCAAGGGTTCGAGGAGGTCTATAGCCTGGATGGCGGCTTCAGCGACTGGTCGGCCCGTTATCCCGAACGTGTGGCCGAGGGAGCGCCCGGCGGTGGCTGATCGCTATCTCGCCGGGCTCGAGGTCTACCGGGTCGGCGGGGCCGTGCGTGATGCACTGCTGGGCTGGCCGGTCACGGATGTGGACTGGGTAGTGGTTGGCGCTACCCCCGAGGCCATGCAGGAGCGGAGCTTCAAGCCCGTCGGGGTGGATTTTCCGGTCTTCCTGCATCCCGACACCCATGAGGAATTTGCCCTGGCGCGTACCGAGCGCAAGTCCGGGCATGGTTATACCGGCTTCGAGGTGCATGCCAGCCCCGCGGTGACACTCGAGCAGGACCTCGAACGTCGCGACCTGACGATCAACGCCATGGCCCGGGGCGCGGATGGCAGCCTGGTGGACCCCTTCAACGGCCAGGCAGACCTGGCGGCGCGCGTGCTGCGTCATGTGTCGCCGGCCTTCGTCGAGGACCCGCTGCGCGTGCTGCGCGTCGCGCGTTTCCTGGCCCGCTATGCCGGTCATGGCTTCGTGATTGCCGATGAGACGCGCGCCTTGATGCGCCAACTCGTCGACAGCGGCGAGCTGGCACACCTGGTCGCCGAGCGCGTCTGGGCCGAGACCGAGAAGGCGCTGGGCGAGTCCTGGCCGGAGCATTACTTCACCGCGCTTGATGACTGCGGTGCCCTGGCGGTGCTGATGCCGCAGCTCGCTCACGAAGGCCCATCCCTGGCGGAGACGCTGGCGCGGCTGCAGCGCTTGCCCGAGGATATCGATCACCTGGACGTCGTCGCCTGGCGCTGGGCACGCCTGGTCGAGCACCTCGGGGCGCCGGCCAGACGCCAGCTGGCCGAGAGCCTCCGCCTGCCCAGGCGAGTGAGTCGTCTCGCCGATCAGGTGGCCGAGACGCGTGGCCTGATGCATGCGCCCGGCGCGCTCGACGGGCAAAGGACGATGACCTGGCTGGAGCGTATCGATGCCTGGCGACAAGGCGATGTCGTGGCATCACTGATTGATCTGGTCAGCCTCGAGGATGCCGAACTGGCCGAGGAACTGGCGCTGGCCTGGCGACTGGCCACGCAGATTCTCCCTCAGAGGCTGGTCGAGGAGGGCTTCAAGGGCAAGGCGCTGGGCGATGAGCTGAGGCGTCGTCGGCGTCGTGCCATCGATGATGCCCTGGGGCGGGCGTCGCGCCATTCTAGCTAGGGGCAACGGGCCTAGGCACTGTTTGAAAAGTCGACGAGCGAAGGTTAGACAAGGCGAAAATCTGCGAAAACGCGGAGTTTACAAGGAGTAAATGAGCATTTGAGCGGATTTTCAACGTCGTATAACCGAGCACAGGCAGTTTTCAGACAATGCTTAGTCGCTGGCGCCCGGGGACAGGTCCACCCCGCGCCAGATGAAGGAGGCCGGCCACAGCGGCTGGTCGTCGCAGTCGAGTTGCTGCCAGAGATCCTGGTAGCGCTCACCCTTCACGGGGTGCCGGCTTTCCGGCAGCAGCTCGGCCAGTGGCTTGAGCACGAAGGCGTGGTGCAGGATCTCGTCGCGCGGCAGGCTGACGCCATCATGCTCGCCGGTCAGGCCGCCGACATCGAGCAGGTCGATATCGAGGGTGCGGGGACTGAACTTGGGGCTGTCGGGCAGTCGGCCATTGGCGAATTCCAGTCGCTTGCACCAGGCCTGCAGTTCGCCCACCGTCCAGTCGCAGGCGAAGAGGGCGACCAGGTTGTAGAAATTGCGCCCATCCTCGAAACCTACCGGCTGGCTTTCGTAGACCTGCGACACGCGCAGCTCACCGAAGGTGTCGGCCAGGGCATCCAGGCCGGCACGGACGTGTCGCTCGCGATCGATATTGCTGCCGATGCTGACGCTGACCAGGCTCATGAGACTGCCTCCTCGCGGGAACCACGTTCGATGCGCACGCCGACCGCGCTGGCTGTGGGTACGGCACCGGGCTTGCGCACGGTCAGGCCCAGCCAGGGGATGTTGAACTCCTCCCGCAGCCGCTCGGCCAGGCGTTCGGCAAAGGTCTCGACGAGTTCGAAGGCCTGGCTGGCAGCGAACTCGGCGATACGCTCACTGATGGCAGCATAATCGAGGGTTTTGTCGATGGCGTCGTCGGCCGCGGCAGGGCGAATGTCCGTGGCCAGCTCCAGGTCCAGCACCAGCGTCTGGGTCATGGTGCGTTCCCAGTCGTAGACGCCGATGACGGTATCGACGCGCAGGGATTCGATCAGTACGAGGTCCATCAGCCTTCCAGGCGCATGTAGCGGTTCGAGCAAGCTCGGTGGTCGGGCCCCTGATTGTACGCGAGGCGAATCGCCGACGACAGCGGCGCGCTGTCGCCGACGACGACTGGCTGGCAGAATACCGGGTGAATTCCTCTTCGAGGCACAGTCGTGCTGGCGACACTCGAAACGACACTGCCCTTGATGGCGCTCGGCTACCTGAGCGGCACCTGGCTGGGCGCCCTGACGGTATGCCGGCTGGCCGGGGTGGGCGATCCGCGCCTGGCGGGTTCGTGTAACCCGGGGTTCTCCAATGTGCTGCGCCTGCATGGCCCCTGGCCGGCGCTGGCGACGCTGTTGGTGGATGTCGTCAAGGGCATGCCGGTGCTCGGCCTGGCGCTGTTGCTCGGGCTGCCGCCCTGGGCGCAGGGGCTGGTGGGGCTCGGGGTGATGCTGGGGCACAGTTATCCCGTCTGGCACCGCCTGCGCGGCGGCCGCGCGGTGGCCAGCGCCTTCGGCGTCATGCTGGTGCTGACCCCGACGGTGGCACTGTGCTGTGCGCTGGTGTGGTGTCTGCTGGGCTTGAGCGGCCGGGCCTCGGCGCTGGCTTCCTTGACCAGTGCCGCCCTGGCGCCGTTGCTGACGCTGTGGCTGGCACCGGCCTACAGCGAGGTGGTGATCATCTTCACCCTGCTGGTGTTCACCCGGCATGCGCTCTACCTGCGCCGCTGGCCGGGGGCGCGGTAAGCCGCGCGCTTCGAGCCGCGAGTTTCGCGCTGCGGGCCGCGAGCTGCGAGTAGCAAGTGTCGGACATGCGCCATAAGCTCCAGGCTGGCTACCAACCGCTCGTGTCTCGTTTCTCGCGACTCGTTTCCCGCCGCTCGCCGCGAGCTTCGAGCTGCGAGTATCAAGTGTCGGACATGCGCCATAGGCTCCAGGCTGGCTACCAACCGCTCGTGTCTCGTTTCTCGTATCTCGCCAAGAGCTACCAACAGCTCGTTTCTCGCGACTCGTTGCTCGTCGCTCGCTGCCCGCCGTCAGGGCTGCCGGAGTTGCTCCAGTGGCCAGCGGGGGACCGCCTGCATCCGGCCGATCACTTCACGCTCGCCGGCCAGCAGGCGTTGCGCGCCGGCGTAGGCGATCATGGCGCCGTTATCGGTGCAGAAGCGGCCGCGCGGGTAGAAGACCTCGGCGCCGCGCTTGGCGGTTTCGCGTTCCAGGCGTTCACGCAAACGCTGGTTGGCACTGACCCCGCCGGCCACCACCAGGCGAGACAGGCCGGTGGCGTCGAGGGCGCGACGGCACTTGATGGCCAGGGTATCGGCCACGGCCTCCTCGAAGGCGCGCGCCACGTCGGCGCGTGCCTGGTCATCCAGCGCGTCCTGCTGGTCGAGCTGGCGAATGGTGGTCAGGGTGTGGGTCTTGAGGCCCGAGAAGCTGAAGTCCAGCCCGGGGCGATCGGTCATCGGGCGGGGGAAGCGCCAGCGCTGAGGATCGCCCGCGGCGGCCAGTCGAGCCACCGCCGGGCCGCCGGGGTAATCCAGGTCGAGCATCTTGGCGGCCTTGTCGAAGGCTTCGCCGGCGGCATCATCCACGGATTCGCCGAGCAGTCGGTACTGGCCGATGCCGCTGACCTCGACCAGCTGAGTGTGTCCGCCCGAGACCAGGAGTGCCACGAAGGGGAACGCCGGCGGGTTGTCCTCTAGCATGGGGGCCAGCAGATGCCCTTCCATGTGATGAACGCCGAGTACCGGAAGGTCGAGGGCGCGGGCCATGCCGTGCGCGGTGCTGGCGCCGACCATCAGGGCGCCGACCAGGCCGGGGCCGGCGGTATAGGCGATGGCATCGAGGCCTTGGCGGCGAATGCCGGCTTCGTCGAGGACTCGCTGGATCAAGGGCAGGAGCCGCCGAGTGTGGTCCCGCGAGGCCAGCTCCGGCACCACGCCGCCGTATTCGGCGTGCATGGCGATCTGGCTGTGCAAGGCGTCTGACAGCAGGCCTTGCTCGGTGTCGAAGAGGGCGACGCCGGTTTCGTCGCAGGATGTCTCGATGCCCAGTACGCGCATGGTCATGACCCGATGAGTCGCAAATGGCGGGTATTCTACGCGTTTGCGGGTCGCAACGGCAGGGCCGGTGGAGAAAACGGATTGCATGACGCCATGACGACGACTAGAATATTGTGCGCTGTAAGACTGGGTCGTGCGCCCGGGGCTTGCCTTGCATTGACAAGGCGATAGCGGATGAACGCCCCAAGGCGTGCGTTCTAACCGAACTCAAGTTTTTAAGGTAGGTGAGTGCTTAATGCCTTCTGTCAAAGTACGCGATAACGAGCCGTTTGACGTCGCACTGCGTCGCTTCAAGCGTTCCTGTGAAAAAGCCGGTGTCCTCTCCGAGGTTCGCCGTCGCGAGCAGTACGAGAAGCCGACTGCAGAGCGCAAGCGCAAGGCGGCAGCCGCCGTCAAGCGTCATGCCAAGAAGCTGCAGCGCGAGCGCAAGCGTTTCGAACGGCTCTATTGATCCGTACTTGAGGCGACGCCCTGCGTCGTCTTGGGAGGATGCCAAGCGGCCGCCATCAGGTGGCCGCTTGTTTTTGCGCCTTCCTGCTTGCCCGTCGCATGCCCGCGAACGGTATCGGCGGGCAGGGGGCGCTCCTTGTCATGGCGGGTTGCCGTGGCGTGTTTCCTGTTGTTCCGTTTTCGGGATTGCCTGAATGGCCGGACAGATTCCGCAACGCTTCATCGATGACCTGCTGGCGCGCACGGACGTGATCGATATCGTGTCCGAGCGCGTGAAGCTCAAGAAGACGGGGCGCAACCATTCCGGGCTCTGCCCCTTTCATCAGGAGAAGTCGCCGTCGTTTACCGTCAGCGCCGACAAGCAGTTCTATCACTGCTTCGGCTGCGGTGCGCACGGCAATGCCTTGCGTTTCCTGATGGAGTACGACCGCCTGGCCTTCCCCGAGGCCGTCGAGCAGCTGGCCGGCCGGCTGGGGCTCGATGTGCCGCGGGAGGGCGATGATGATCCTCGCCAGCAGGTGCGCGAACGCAAGCGCAAGGAAGGCGTCAATCTGCTGGAGCTGGCGGCGAGCTTTTTCCGCGAACGCATGAAGATGCCCGAGGGCGAGTCTGCCAGGGCCTACCTCGAGCAGCGTGGCCTGTCGGCGGAGGTGGTCCGGGACTTCGGCATCGGCTTCGCGCCGGCCCAGTGGGAAGCCATGCGCCACCACCTGGGCGGGCACGGCATCAGCGAGGCGGTGCAGATCGAGTACGGCCTGCTGGTGCATCGGGAAGACAGCGGCCGTATGTATGACCGTTTCCGCGATCGGGTGATGTTTCCGATCCGCGATATGCGCGGGCGCACCGTGGCATTCGGCGGCCGGGTGCTGGGCGACGCCAAGCCCAAGTACCTTAACTCGCCGGAAACCCCGGTGTTTCACAAGGGCCGCGAGCTGTATGGCCTGTATGAGGCGCGGCAGGCCAATTCACGCCTCGAGCGTGTGGTCATCGTCGAGGGCTACATGGACGTCGTGGCCCTGGCGCAGTTCGGCATTCGCAATGCCGTGGCCACTCTGGGGACGGCCACCACCGAGGATCACCTGTCGCGGCTGTTTCGTGTCGTGGATGAGGTGGTGTTCTGCTTCGATGGCGACCGCGCCGGCCGGCAGGCGGCCGACCGGGCCCTGCGCACGGCGCTGCCGATGATGATCGACGGCCGGCAGGCGCGCTTCCTGTTCCTGCCCGAGGGCGAGGATCCGGATACCCTGGTGCGCCGCGAGGGCGCCGATGCCTTCGAGGATCGGGTTACCTGTGCCAGCCCGCTCTCCGAGTTTCTCTTCGATCAGGCGGCCCAGGGGCGGGATCTCGGGCAGATCGAGGAGCGTGAGCGTTATGCCAGCCAGGTGCTCGAGGCCATCGGCCTGCTGCCCGAGGGCATGCTGAAGTCGCTGTTGCTGACGGAACTCTCGCGCCGTACCGGCGTCGACCAGTCAAGCTTCGAGTCGATGATGATGCGCCATGCCGGCGCGGCCCAGGAGTCGCCGATGGAAACGGCCGCGCCCGTGCCGCCCGGTGAAGCGGGGCCCGCGCCGAGCGAGGCGGTCGGACAGGCTCAGGGCGGTTCCCTGGGGCTGATGGCCCGGGCCCTGCAGTTGCTGGTGCACGAGCCGGGGCTGGCCGAACGCCTGCCCGACAATGATGACTGGTGTGCCCAGGAACAACCGGATGCGCAGCTGTGCCGTCAGGTGGTGCGGCTGCTCAAGGCGGGCGGGTATCGCAGCCCGCAGGTGCTGCTGGCGCATTTCCACGGTACGCCCGAAGGAGAGCGGCTGGCGGAGCTGGCGCGTCGCGAGCCGCTGGTGCCCAAGGGCGTGCGGGGAGCGGAGCTGGATAACTGGGTGGCGTATTTTCAGCGCCATCGCCGCCAGCGTTCGCCACAGGAGGAATATGATGCGCTGCTGGCGCGCAGCCGAACCGGGGAAACGCTGTCCCAGCAGGAACGCAAGCGGCTCAGTGAGCTATTGATGGAGCTCAAGGGGTGAGAATGGCCGCGGCCAGGAAAAGTGGCGCATGGGTTGAAATCTCTCCTACCATCACCATATTCAGTTGCGACCGAAAGCAACGTAACCGGACAAACTACCACACCTGAATGACCGCGCAAATACATTGTACTGGCAAAACAGGGCGCTTAACCGCTATACTGTACGGCTTATCGTATTTTGTCACCGCCTCAGTGCTTCAGGTGCTTCATTCTTCTTCGTCGAGATAGGGTTTCTATGGCTGGAAATGCGCAGCAGCAGTCACGTCTGAAGGAGTTGATCGCGCGCGGCAAGGAACAGGGTTTCCTGACCTATGCCGAGGTCAACGACCATCTACCCGAGGATATCGCCGACCCGGATCAGGTGGAAGACATAATCGGCATGATCAACGACATGGGGATCAATGTCGTCGAGGAAGCTCCCGACGAAGATACCCTGATGATGTCCGATCAATCCACCGACGAGTCGGCGGCCGAAGAGGCTGTGGCGGCATTGGCTGCGGTGGAAAGCGATGTCGGTCGAACCACCGACCCGGTCCGCATGTACATGCGTGAGATGGGGACAGTGGAACTGCTGACTCGCGAAGGCGAGATCGAGATCGCCAAGCGGATCGAAGAGGGGACCCGCGAGGTCATGTCGGCGCTGGCGTATCTGCCCGGTGCCGTGGACTCCATCCTCGAGGTCTACGACGGCACCCAGGATGAAGAGGCGCCGGGCCGGCTGTCCGATCTGTTTTCCGGATTCATCGACCCCGACGAGGGCATTCCCGGCGTCGCCGAGGCGGAAGCACCGGCGTCCGTGCCCGAGCAGGGTGCCGCGGCCGGCGAGGCCGAGGACGAGGACGGTGAAGCCGAGGAAGAAGAGTCCGGCGGTGGTCCCGATCCCGAAGAGGCCAGGGCACGTTTCGAGCAGATTCGCGAACAGAATGAAGCGGCGCGGCGCGCCATCGAGGCGCATGGTCGCGAGTCCAAGCAGGCTCAGGACGCGCTGGCGCGGCTGGCCGAGCTGTTCTCGCCGATCAAGCTGGTGCCGAAGCACTTCGAGCGTCTGGTCGGCCAGGTGCGTATCAGCGTCGAACAGGTCCGCGCCCAGGAAAAGGCCATCATGCAGCTGTGCGTGAAGAAGGCCAAGATGCCGCGCAAGACCTTCATCAAGTCGTTCCCGGGCAACGAGTCCAATCAGGAATGGCTCGATGCCTTCATGGCCGACAACGGCAAGTACTCGACGCGTCTCGAGCCGCTCAAGGGCGAGATCCAGCGCTCGCAGCGCAAGATCGCCTTCGAGGAAGAAATGGTGGCGCTGGCGGTGACGGACCTCAAGGAGGTCAATCGCAAGCTGTCCATCGGCGAAGCCAAGGCGCGTCGGGCCAAGAAGGAGATGGTCGAGGCCAACCTGCGCCTGGTGATCTCGATCGCCAAGAAGTACACCAACCGTGGCCTGCAGTTCCTGGACCTGATCCAGGAAGGCAACATCGGCCTGATGAAGGCGGTGGACAAGTTCGAATACCGTCGTGGCTATAAGTTCTCGACCTATGCCACCTGGTGGATCCGTCAGGCCATCACGCGCTCCATCGCCGACCAGGCGCGGACCATCCGCATTCCGGTCCACATGATCGAGACCATCAACAAGCTCAATCGTGTGTCGCGTCAGATGCTCCAGGAAATGGGGCGTGAACCGACTCCCGAGGAGCTGGGCGAGCGCCTCGAGATGCCGGAAGACAAGGTGCGCAAGGTGCTGAAGATCGCCAAGGAGCCGATCTCCATGGAGACGCCGATCGGTGACGATGATGACTCCCATCTGGGGGACTTCATCGAGGACGGCACCATGGTGCTGCCGATCGACTCGGCCACCGGCGAGGGCCTGATCGAGGCCACCCGCAATGTGCTGGGCGGCCTGACGGCACGCGAAGCCAAGGTGCTGCGCATGCGCTTCGGTATCGACATGAACACCGACCACACCCTCGAGGAAGTCGGCAAGCAGTTCGATGTCACGCGCGAGCGGATCCGCCAGATCGAGGCCAAGGCGCTGCGCAAGCTGCGTCACCCGTCGCGCTCCGAGCCCCTGCGCTCCTTCCTCGACGAATAGGCGAGCGGGAGTGCGGCTCCCTTGACCGGGACCACGACGAAAAACGCCCACGGACCTCCGTGGGCGTTTTCTTGTGTGGGTCGTGCGGCGACGTTCAGGCCCTCATATGGTGGCTCCGTCTGCGGCCTCGACCCGGCGTCGAATCAGCAGCAGCAACTCCACCATGGCCAGTACCATCAGGGTATAGCCGAACATCTCGGTGACTTCCTCGGCGGCATTCTTGAAAACGCGCACGTAGCCCTCGGCCAGCATGGCCTGCCAGAGTTCGCCGCGGCCGAAGAGGCGCGAAAACACATAAGTGGTCAGAAAGCCGGCGGCGAACAGGCCGAAGGCGAAGGTGCCGCTGCAGCTCGCCATTTCGTCGACAAAGGCGCGGCGCCGGCGTATCACCACCGTCAGCAGGGGCAGTACCAGCAAGGTGACCAGCACCTGCCAGGCGCCATCGAAGACAAACTGGTCCAGCCATTTGTCCTGCTCGCGTATCAGGGAAGCGCCGAAGAGGCCGGCCAGCAGCAGCATGACATGCTCGAGCTGGCGATAGCGGAATCGCGTGAACAGGGCGAGGCCGGTGGCCACGGCAAGCAACAATGTCTGGGTGAACTCGGTGAAGCCGAGTTCGGAGAATTCCTGCTCGATGGGGCGCTGGGCTTCCATCATCACGCCCTCCATGAGGGCGGCGACCAGCAGGATGTAGGCCACTGCCCGCAGGCAGAGCTGGCGAAAGTGGATGCGGTCGGGGTGGGTCGTGGGCATGCAGTTGTCTCGCGGCATGGTGATTAAAGCCGCAATATTATACGCCAAGCGGAAGGCGCACGCCTGCCCGAGACGCGCCGGATCAGCGGTATCGGTACTGGCGCTGTGCTTCCTCGACCAGCCAGTCATGCACGGCCCTGACGCGCCGATCATCCAGGGCGCCGGCCGAATAGACGATGCCATAGTGCATGCCGGTGGCGACTCTCTGGTCGAGGGGCGCGATCAGGGTGCCGGTATCCAGCTCGTCGGTGATCAGGGTCTGACGTGCGATGGCCACGCCCATGCCGGCGATGGCTGCCTCCATGGTCAGGTGGTTGCGGTTGAAGGTATAGCCGCGCTGCACGTTGAGAGAAGGGGCGTCGATCGCCGCGAGATAGTGTTCCCATTCGCCATAGTCGCGGCTGCCGCGCCAGGCGGTCACGTCGTGGAGCAGCGGATACCAGGACAGGTCCTCGGGGCGCCGCAGGGGAGGGCGGCCGCGTAGTAGAGAGGGTGAGCAGACCGGAAAGATCGTTTCTTCCAGCAAGGGGGTGATGGTCAAGCCGGGGGTCTGGCCGTCATTGAGGTCCAGCGCCAGGTCGAAATCGCCCTCGCGCAGCGAGGTGCTGCTGTCCTCGGAGGTGATGTGCAGCTCGATGTCGGGAAAGCGGGCCTGCAAGCGAGGCAGCCGGGGCATCAGCCACTTGTTGAGGAAGGAAGGAATGCTGCGCAGCCGGATGATGCCGCTCATTACACCACTGCGCAGCCGTTTCACTTCCAGGCCGACCGACTGGTAGGCCTCATCGACCACGCTGGCCAGCCGTCGCCCCTCCTCGGTCAGGGTCAGGCGGCGCGGCAGGCGCTGGAACAGCTTGAATCCCAGGCGCTCTTCCAGTTGCTTGATTTGCTGACTGACCGCGCCGGTCGTCACGTGCAGCTCCTCGGCTGCCCGCGTGAACGACAGGTGATGGGCGCTGACGGCAAATACCTTCAGCCAGGCGTGGGTCTGGGAGTTGAGAAGGCGGCTCATGGTTTAGTCATACTATACTGAAAGCAAGATATTCTGGATTGTGCATCGCGGAATCTGGGCCCAACATAAGGGTTAATCAAGATAAACGCCAGCTGGCTTTAGTCTGACTGACAGTAGAGCCGTCGACTCGAGCCTCCATTCCGCTGGCACGATGACCCTGACGACCGGTGATGCCGGTCCGGCAATGAGGCACCCATCATGGCGATTAGCGTCTTTGACCTGTTCAAGATCGGCATTGGGCCGTCGAGCTCCCACACGGTTGGCCCCATGCGCGCGGCTTATGACTTCGTTCAGGAACTGCGCACGCGGGATCTGCTGGAGCGCGTGGCGCGTGTCGAGATACATCTGCATGGCTCCCTGTCGTCCACCGGCAAGGGGCATGGCACCGATCGTGCCACCATCATGGGCCTGATGGGCGAGAAGCCGGAAACCATCGACCCGGCCATCGTCTCCCCCAATATCGAGGAGCTGCTGGAGTCCCAGTCGCTGCTGCTCGATGGGCGCCTGGCGATTCCCTTCGTCTGGACGCGGGATCTGCAGTGGCATGACGAGAGCCTGCCCTACCATCCCAACGCCATGACTCTGGTGGCTCACGGCCATGCCGACGAGCTCTACCGCAATGTCTTCTACTCGGTGGGCGGCGGTTTCGTGGTCGACCAGGGGCAGGTCGATCGCAATGAACTGGATGCCGACTCCACCACGCTACCCTATGATTTCAACAGTGCCGGTGAGCTGCTGGCGCTGTGTCGCCTGCATGACATGCGCATCAGCGAACTGATGATGGAAAACGAAAAGGCCTGGCGCGACGAGGCGGAGATCCGGGCCGGCCTGTGGCGGATCTGGGAAGCCATGCAGGAGTGCGTCAATCAGGGCTTCAGCAACGAGGGCGTGCTGCCCGGCGGGCTCGACGTCAAGCGGCGTGCGGCGGCGCTGCATCGGCGCCTGGAGGCCCTGGAAGACGACACCAGCCTGATCACTTCCACCTTCTCCGCCATGGACTGGGTCAATGTGTTTGCCCTGGCGGTCAACGAGGAAAACGCCGCCGGCGGGCGCATGGTCACGGCGCCGACCAATGGCGCGGCCGGCATCATTCCGGCGGTGCTGCACTATTACATGCGCTTCCAGCATGATGCCTGCGAGCGCAATGTGGTGGACTTTCTGCTGGCGGCCGGCGCCATCGGCATCCTGTGCAAGAAGAATGCTTCCATCTCGGGTGCCGAGGTCGGTTGCCAGGGTGAGGTGGGCTCTGCCTGTGCCATGGCCGCCGCCGGCTTGACCGAGGTCATGGGCGGCAGTATCGGTCAGGTCGAGAATGCCGCCGAAATCGGCCTGGAACACAATCTGGGGCTGACCTGCGATCCGGTCGGCGGACTGGTTCAGGTGCCCTGTATCGAACGCAACGCCATCGCTTCGGTCAAGGCGATCAACGCCACCCAGATGGCCCTGCGCGGCGATGGCGAGCACTTCATCTCGCTCGACAAGGCCATCCGCACCATGCGCGATACGGGGGCCGACATGCAGGAGAAGTACAAGGAAACCTCCAAGGGGGGCCTGGCCGTCAATGCCATCGAATGCTGAGACCCCGTCTCTCTCTCGGACCGGTTAGCGGTCCCTTTCGCGCGGTGCCCTTGGGCACCGCGTTTTTTTATCTGCCCCGCGCATTGCCCGGCAGGCGCGGACCCAGCGAAGCCACCAGGTAGTCGAGGAACTGACGTACCTTGGGGGAGCGATGGCGATGTCGCGGGTAGACGGCCCAGACGGCCGTGTCATCATGCTGATAGGGATCCAGCACGCTGATCAGGTCGCCGCTTGCCAGGTGTTCATCCACATAGTAGCCGGGCAGTTGGGCCAGCCCGAGGCCCTTGAGCGCCGCATCCAGCAGCGCCGGTCCGGAGTTGCCGCGCCAGGGGCCGTCGACACGAATCTCGCGCCGTACGCCGTCGACGTCGAAGCGCCAGTATTCGCGTGTGCCCACCAGGCAGCGATGGCGCGACAGCTCGGAAAGTGCATGCGGCTGACCGTGGTGCCTGAAGTAGTCGGGTGAACCGACGACGAATTCGCGGCGTTCGCACAGCCGGCGGGCAATCAGGGTGGAGTCCTGCAGGGTGCCCATGCGAATGGCGATATCGAAGCCCTCGTCAATGATGTCGACCTGTCGGTTGGTGAAGTGCATCTTCACTTCGAGCTGCGGATGCAGGCGCATGAAGTCATGCACCAGCGGGGCGAGGTAGCGCTCGCCGAAGGTGGTGGCGCAGGTCAGTCCGAGCAGGCCGCTGGGCCGGGTCTGGAGCTCCTTGACGGCGGCCTCGGCTTCGCGGAAGCCATCGAAGAGGTGGTGACAATGCTGGTAATAGAGGCGGCCGGCTTCAGTGAGACTGATGCGACGGGTGGTGCGGTAGAGCAGCGGGGTGTCGAGCTGGCTCTCGAGCTGGCTGACCAGGCGGCTGACATGCGAGCTCGACACGCGCAGTCGTTCGGCGGCGGCGTTGAAGGCGCCCAGGCGCACGACTTCGATGAAGGCTTCCACTCGATCCCAGCGTTGCATCGGTGCCTGACTCCATGATTATTGCTGTGTGACAATGATGTCATGTATTTGATGCAGTTTATACGCTCCCCGTTGTTGCCTAGACTGGAGCGGTGCCAATCCATCACTTTGAAGGAGTGATCATGAAATCTCGTGCCGCTGTGGCTCTGGAAGCGGGCAAGCCGCTGGAACTGACCGAAATCGATGTCGAAGGCCCGAAGTCGGGCGAAGTCCTGGTTCGCATGGCGGCCACCAGTGTCTGTCATACGGATGCCTTCACGCTCTCGGGCGCCGACCCGGAAGGCAACTTTCCCTCGGTGCTGGGGCACGAGGGTGCCGGCGTCGTGGAGGAAGTCGGCGAGGGCGTGACCAGCCTGCGTCCGGGGGATCACGTCATCCCGCTGTATACCGCCGAGTGCGGGCAGTGCAAGTTCTGCCTCTCCGGCAAGACCAACCTGTGCAGCTCCGTGCGGGCGACCCAGGGCAAGGGGGTGATGCCGGATGGCACCAGCCGCCTGTCGCTGGATGGCCAGTCACTGCACCATTACATGGGCACCTCGACCTTCAGTGAGTACACGGTCGTGCCCGAGGTATCGCTGGCCTCGGTATCCAAGCAGGCGCCGATGGACAAGATCTGCCTGCTGGGCTGCGGTGTGACCACCGGCATCGGGGCGGTCATGAACACCGCCAAGGTCGAGCCGGGCAGCACCGTGGCGGTGTTCGGCCTGGGCGCCATCGGTCTGGCGGTCATCCAGGGCGCGGTGATGGCCAAGGCCAGCCGTATCATCGCCATCGACGTGAACCCGGAAAAATTCCAGCTCGCCGAGCAGTTCGGCGCCACCGAGCTTGTCAATCCCAAGGATTACGCGGGCTCCATTCAGGAGGTCATCGTCGACATGACCGACGGCGGCGTCGACTACTCTTTCGAGTGCATCGGCAACGTCAATGTCATGCGCTCCGCGCTCGAGTGCTGCCACAAGGGCTGGGGCGAGTCGATCATCATCGGGGTCGCAGGTGCCGGTGAGGAAATCTCCACGCGTCCCTTCCAGCTGGTGACCGGTCGCGTCTGGAAGGGCTCCGCCTTCGGCGGCGTCAAGGGGCGCACCGAGCTGCCCGGTTATGTCGAGCGCTACATGAATGGTGAACTCAACATCGACGACTTCATCACTCACGACATGCCGTTCGAGCAGATCAACGAGGCCTTCGACCTGCTGCACAAGGGTGAAAGCATCCGCACCGTGCTGCACTACTGATAGGCAGCTGGCGCCGCGCGGGCGCAGCCCGCGCGGTATTCTGCGCACTCGACGAGGAATCGCCCATGACCATGACCGAAAATCTCGAACTGGTCTCGGCCAATCGCAGCTTCGGTGGTTGGCACAAACGCTATCGTCATCGCTCGCGGGCGCTGGACTGCGAGATGATCTTCGCCATCTATCTGCCGCCCCAGGCCGAGACGCAACGTGTGCCGCTGCTGTGGTGGCTCTCGGGACTGACCTGCAACGACGAAAACTTCATGCAGAAGGCCGGTGCCCAGCGGCTGGCCGCCGAACTGGGCATCGCCATTGTCTGTCCGGACACCAGCCCCCGCGGCCTGGACCTGCCCGGCGAGCACGACAGCTATGACTTCGGTTCCGGGGCCGGCTTCTATGTCAATGCCACCGAGGCCCCGTGGAAAGACCATTACCGGATGTACGACTACGTGGCCGAGGAGCTGCCGTCCGTGGTGCGTCAGCATTTCCCCGTGAATGGGCGCGAGTCCATCAGCGGTCACTCCATGGGCGGGCATGGTGCCTTGATCATGGCCCTGCGCCGTCCCGGCCACTATCGCTCGGTGTCGGCCTTTGCCCCGGTGGTCAACCCGACGCAATGTCCCTGGGGGCGCAAGGCCTTCACGGCCTACCTCGGTGAGGATGTCAGCAACTGGACGCAATATGATGCCTGTGAACTGGTGGCCCGCGGGGCGTCCCGCCAGCCGCTGTTCATCGATCAGGGCGAAGCGGACAACTTCCTGGATGAGCAGCTGTGCCCGTCCCGGCTGGAAGCGGTGTGTGCGGAGCATGACCATCCGTTGACGCTGCGTCGCCAACCGGGCTATGACCACAGTTACTTCTTCATCGCCAGTTTCATCGATGAGCATCTGCGTTATCACGCCGAGCGCCTGAACGCCTGAGGGACAGGCCTCGACAAGTGTGTTCGCGCAGGCACGGAATGCCGGCCCCCGAGCGGGGTCGGCTTTTTTATGCACAGGGGGCGGATGTCGCTGCGTTGATGTCCTGTTTGCGACACGGTATATCTGTTTGCGCCGGAAGTGTCCGGAGTAGGGTCGGAAAGGGTGCCGAAAGAGAAATTCAGCATGTCAAATAACGACACAAGTATTACATTAAGAGGTAGGCGCATCCTGGCCATGTGGATGCTTTAGTCGTTGGCGCCAGGCGCCGCGCGACAATAACAAGATGGTCCGTGACCACCGATCTGGAGTTTCAAGATGACCAACACAGCCCAGGCTCCACCCAAGGTCGCCCCACAGACGCTGGGGTTTCTGCTGCTGGAAAATTTCACGCTCATCTCGCTGGCGTCCGCCATCGAGCCCCTGCGCATGGCCAATCAGCTGGCCGGCCGGGAGCTGTATCGCTGGTACACCCTGAGCCTCGACGGCAGTGCCGTGAGCGCCAGCGACGGCATGAAGGTGACGCCGGATGCCTCGACGACCGTGCCACTCGCCCTGGATTCGATCATCGTCTGTGGTGGTGTTGCCCCGCATCGCAGCGTGCAGCGCGAGCACGTCAACTGGCTGCAGGCCCAGGCACGGCGGTCGCGTCGCCTGGGATCGATCTGTACCGGCAGCTGGGCGCTGGCCCGGGCCGGCCTGCTGGACGGCTATGAGGCCAGCGTGCACTGGGAGTGCCTCGCCGCCATGCAGGAAGCCTTTCCCAAGGTGGCGCTGAGTACCCGCCTGTTCTCGATCGACCATGACCGGGCGACGTCCTCGGGCGGAACGGCACCGCTGGACATGATGCTGACCCTGATCGGTCGTGATCATGGCCGCGAGTTGTCGGCCGGCATCTCCGAGATGTTCATCTATGATCGGGTACGCGGTGAGCAGGACCAGCAACGTGTGCCGCTCAAGCATGTACTGGGCACCACCCAGCCTCGCCTGCTGGAAATCGTGGCCCTGATGGAAGCGAATCTGGAAGAGCCCATCAGCCTCGATGAACTGGCCGACTACGTGAATGTCTCGCGGCGCCAGCTCGAGCGACTCTTCCAGAAGAACCTGAGTTGCTCGCCGTCGCGCTATTATCTCAAGTTGCGCCTGACGCGGGCGCGTCAGCTGCTCAAGCAGACCCCGATGTCGATCATCGAGGTGGCCTCGGCCTGTGGCTTCGTGTCCACGCCGCATTTTTCCAAGTGTTATCGCGAGTATTTCGGCATTCCGCCGCGTGATGAACGACTGAGCAGCAGTGCCGTCGAGCTGGTGCCGCCGGTTCGCCTGGGCGAGGAAGCGGCGTCGATGCTGCAGACGGCCTCGGCCTTCGAAGCCGTGCCCGATGAGCCGGTCTCCGGTGCCCTGTCGGCGCTGGATCAGGCGCGTGGCGAGCCGACCTACGCCAGCGTGAGGTTGCGATCATAGGCGAGCGAGGTCGAATGCGAGGCTGGTTGCGACGTCTGGCGCGAGTCCTGGGGCTCGCGCTGCTGGGCTGGGTCGGTATCTCGGTGCTGCTGGTGTTGATGTTCCGCGTCATACCGGTCGTCGGCTCGATGGTCATGATCGAGCGCAAGATGGAGGCCTGGCTGGCCGGGGAGTCGCTGGACATTCGCCAGCAGTGGCGGCCCTGGCCGGCGCTGTCGGACAACGCCAAGCTGGCGGTGCTGGCCGCCGAGGATCAGCGCTTTCCTGATCATCACGGCATCGATTTCATCGAGCTGCGGCGTGCCCTGCAAGCCAGCCTGAACGGCGATGAGTTGCGCGGTGCCAGTACCATCAGCCAGCAGACCGCCAAGAACCTCTTCCTGTGGACCGATCGCAGCTGGGTGCGCAAGGCCCTGGAGGCCTGGTTCACGCTCTGGCTCGAGCTGCTCTGGCCCAAGGAGCGGATCCTCGAGGTCTACCTCAACATCGTCGAGTGGGACGCCGGCGTCTTCGGCCTCGAGGCGGCGGCGCAGCATTATTTCGGCGTCACCGCCGCCGAGCTGTCGCTGGCCCAGGCCAGCCGGCTGGCGGCCATCCTGCCCAATCCGCGCGGCTTGAGCGCCTCGCGTCCCAGCAACCAGGTGCTGCAACGCAGTCGCTGGATTCGCGGGCAGATGGGCAACCTGGGGCATGCCTATCTGGAGCGCCTCTAGGGCGTCGCTCACGGATTGTCGCGATTGCGACGTCGGTGACGCTTTTGGGATCCTTCCGGTCGCTCCCAAGCGCCGGGCACAGCAGGCCGAGATATATCCTGCCGGCAAGATCATGCACCAACCGGAGTCTTGCCATGACACCCGCCGAGCTGCACAACGATTCCATCGTCATCGATGGTCTGGTCATCGCCAAGTGGAACCGCGAACTCTTCGAAGACATGCGCAAGGGCGGCCTGACAGCCGCCAACTGCACCGTCTCGGTCTGGGAAGGGTTCCAGGGCACTGTCAATAACATCGTCGCCACCAATGCCCTGCTGGCCGAATCCAGTGACCTGGTGCGGCCGGTCCAGACCACGGCGGATATTCGTCGGGCCAAGGAAGAGGGCAAGACCGGCATCATCTACGGATTTCAGAATGCCCATGCCTTCGAGGACCAGATCGGCTATGTCGAGGTCTTCAAGCGCCTCGGGGTGGGCATCGTGCAGATGTGCTACAACACCCAGAACCTGGTCGGTACCGGTTGTTACGAGCGTGACGGCGGGCTCTCCGGTTTCGGCCGCGAGATCGTGGCCGAGATGAACCGCGTGGGTGTCATGTGCGACCTCTCGCATGTCGGCGAAAAGACCTCCACCGAGGTCATTGAGGCGTCCGAGAAGCCGGTCTGCTATTCCCACTGCCTGCCTTCGGGCCTCAAGGACCATCCGCGCAACAAGTCCGACGAGGAACTCAAGTTCATCGCCGACAAGGGCGGCTTCGTCGGCGTCACCATGTTCACTCCCTTCCTGCGTGCCGGCGTCAACGCCACCATCGATGATTATGTCGAGGCCATCGCCTATGTCATGAACATCGTCGGCGAGGACGCCATCGGCATCGGCACCGACTTCACCCAGGGCCAGGACCACAACTTCTTCGAGTGGCTGACCCATGACAAGGGCTATGCCCGTCGCCTGACGCGTTTCGGCGAGATCATCAATCCCAAGGGCATCCGCACCATCGGCGAGTTCGGCAACCTCCCCGAGGCCCTGTTGCGGGGCGGCTTCAGCGAGTCCCAGGTACGCAAGATCATGGGCGAGAACTGGATGCGCGTGCTGAAGGACGTCTGGGGCGAGTAAGCAGGAAGAAGGAAGAAGGAAGAAGGAAGAAGGAAGAAGGAAGAAGGAAGAAGGAAGAAGGAAGAAGGAAGAAGGAAGAAGGAAGAAGGAAGAAGGAAGAAGGAAGAAGGAAGAAGGAAGAAGGAAGAAGGAAGGGCCTTGCGGACCGTCACTTGTTGGGCTGCACTTGCTTACCTCTTACCTCTTACCTCTTACCTCTTACCTCTTACCTCTTACCTCTTACCTCTTACCTCTTACCTCTTAGCCCCTGACCCCGCACACGAAAACCTTTTATAACAAACAGCAATTCCGAGGAATAACACCGTGACCAAGATGGCCCCCGAGCTGCCCATCGAAGTGGACGCCGAGACCGGCGTCTGGACCACCGATGCACTGCCGATGCTGTACGTACCCCGCCACTTCTTCGTCAACAATCACGTGGCGGTCGAGGAAGCCCTGGGTGCTGACGCCTATGCCGAGATCCTCTACCAGGCGGGTTACAAGAGTGCCTGGCACTGGTGCGAGAAAGAGGCCGCGATGCATGGCCTCGAGGGCGAGGACGTGTTCGAGCACTACATGAAGCGACTCTCCCAGCGTGGCTGGGGCTTGTTCATCACCGAGCACATTGATCTCGCCGAGGGGACCTGCCGGGTTCGGCTCGAGCACAGTGCCTTCGTCTACCAACTCGGCAAGGTCGGTCGCAAGGTCGAGTACATGTTCACCGGCTGGTTCGCCGGCGCCATGGATCAGATCCTCGAGGCGCGCGGCAGCCAGCTGAGAACGGTCGCCGAACAGACGCAGAGTGCCGCCGAGCAGGGTTGTGAAGTCGGCTATTTCGTTACCGTGCCGCGTGATAACCGGGACCAGGGCTGAGGAGTAGAGATCATGGCATTCGATGCGATGTTCCAGCCGATTCAGATCGGCAAGCTGACCATTCGTAACCGGGTTGTCAGCACCGCGCATGCGGAAGTGCATGCCACCGACGGTGGCATGACCACCGATCGTTACGTGAAGTACTACGAGGAAAAGGCCAAGGGTGGCTGTGGCCTGTGCATCTGCGGTGGCTCGTCGATCGTGTCCATCGACAGTCCCCAGGCCTGGTGGAGCTCGGTCAATCTGTCCACCGATCGGATCATCCCGCACTTCCAGAATCTTGCCGACGCCGTGCACAAGCATGGCGGCAAGATCATGATCCAGATCACTCACATGGGGCGTCGCTCGCGCTGGGATGGCTTCGACTGGCCGAATCTGGTCTCGCCGTCAGGTATTCGCGAGCCGGTTCACCGCTCTACCTGCAAGACCATCGAAGAAGAAGATATCTGGCGTATCATCGGGGATTTCGCTCAGGCCGCTCGCCGGGCCAAGGAAGGCGGGCTGGATGGCGTCGAACTGTCGGCCGTTCACCAGCACCTCATGGACCAGTTCTGGAGCCCGCGGGTCAACAAGCGCACCGACCAGTGGGGCGGCAACTTCGAGAACCGCATGCGCTTCGGCATGGAAGTCCTCAAGGCGGTCCGCGCCGAGGTCGGTGACGACTTCGTGGTCGGCATGCGCATCTGTGGTGACGAGTTCCTGCCGGATGGCCTGACCCATGACGACATGAAAGAGATCGCGGCCTATTACGATGCCACCGGGCAGATCGACTTCTTCGGTGTGGTGGGATCCGGTTGCGATACCCACGACAGCCTGGCCAATGTCATCCCCAACATGTCCTATCCGCCGGAGCCCTTCCTGCACCTGGCGGCGGGCATCAAGGAAGTGGTCAATGTGCCGGTGATCCACGCCCAGAACATCAAGGATCCCAACCAGGCCAACCGCATCCTCGAGGGAGGCCATGTCGACCTGGTGGGCATGACCCGTGCGCACATTGCCGATCCGCACCTGATAACCAAGATCAAGATGGACCAGGTGGACCAGATCAAGCAGTGCGTGGGGGCCAACTACTGCATCGACCGCCAGTATCAGGGGCTGGACGTGCTGTGCATCCAGAACGCCGCTACGTCCCGCGAGTACATGGGACTGCCGCACATCATCGAGGAGACCGAGGGCACCAAACGTCGTGTCGTCGTGGTCGGCGGCGGCCCCGGGGGCATGGAAGCGGCCCGCGTGGCGGCCGAGCGCGGGCATGCGGTGACTCTGTTCGAGGCCGCCGATCAGCTCGGCGGCCAGATCACCACGGCGGCCAGGGCGCCCCAGCGCGATCAGATCGCGGGCATCACGCGCTGGTACCAGCTCGAGCTGAACCGCCTGGGTGTCGACCAGCGCATGGGCACGCGTGCCGATCAGGCGACCATTCTCGACCTCAAGCCGGATATCGTCGTGCTGGCCACCGGTGGCCGTCCCTACCTGGATCAGTTCGAGGACTGGGGCTATGACGAGGACCTCGAGCAGAGCCTGGTGGTCAGCACCTGGGATATCCTCGACGGGCGTGTCGAGCCGGGCAAGAATGTGCTGATCTACGACACCATCTGCGAGTTCTCCGGGGTCTCGGCGGCGGATTATCTGGCCGAGAAGGGGGCCCAGGTCGAGATCGTTACCGATGACGTCAAGCCGGGCTCCGCCGTGGGCGGTACCACCTTCCCGACCTACTATCGCAGTCTCTACGAGAAGGAGGTCGTCATGTCCTCCGACATGGGGCTGCACAAGGTCTATCGCGAGGGCGATTCCCTGGTGGCGGTGCTCGAGAACGAGTACACCGGCACCCAGGAAGAGCGAGTGGTCGATCAGGTCGTGGTGGAGAACAGCATCCGTCCCGACGAAGCACTGTATTACGAGCTCAAGCCGCAATCGCGCAACAAGGGACAGCTGGACCTCGAGGCACTCTATGCGGCGGACCCGCAACCCTGCCTCAGCGAAGAGGGAGACGGCTGGCTGCTGTTCCGCCTCGGTGACTGCACCTCGCCGCGCAATACGCATGCCGCCATCTACGATGCCCTGCGTATCTGCAAGGACTTTTAACCCCTAGCTGGAAGTCTGAAGCTTGAAGCTGGAAGGAACCCCCGCGTTTTGCGGCTTTTCTTTCAGCTTCAGGCTTTCAGCTTCCGGCTTGCCGATGAGGTGAGCCGAGATGCTTGATATCCTCCTTCCCATCCTGATCTTCGCTGCCCTGGCGGTAGCGGCGATCGGCGCCTGGCGTCGCTCGCGGCTGTGGCGTCAGGGGCGCCCTGCCAGGGTCGACCTGATCAAGGGGCTGGCCTCCATGCCACGCCGCTATCTGGTGGATCTGCACCATGTCGTGGAGCGCGACAAGGTCATGTCGCATACCCATGTGGCCACGGCCGGCGGCTTTGTGGCGGCCGCCTTGCTGATGATCCTGGTACACGGCCTGGGACTGGCCGAGGGCGTGCTGGGCTGGCTGCTGCTGCTGGCGAGCACCTCGATGTTCGTGGGCAGCCTGTTCGTGGCGCGGCGTCGCCGTAACCCGCCGGCTCGCCTGTCACGCGGCCCCTGGATGCGTCTGCCGAAAAGCCTGATGGCGTTTTCGGTCAGTGTCTTCGTCATTACGCTGCCGAGTGTCGGCCTCTTGCCCGAGGGGCTGCTCACCGGTGCCGCCGGCACGCTGTTTGCCCTGATCCTGGCGGCACTTGTCACCTGGGGGCTCGCCGAGATGCTGGTCGGCATGGGTTGGGGTGGCCCCATGAAGCACGCCTTCGCGGGGGCGCTGCACCTGGCCTTTCATCGTCGCCCCGAACGTTTCTCGACGCGTGACGGCGGAGAAGGGCGCTCCACCGGCCTCAAGGCGCTGGATCTGAATGATCCCGATGCCACCCTGGGGGTCGAGAAGCCGAGCGATTTCACCTGGAACCAGCTGCTGGGCTTCGACGCCTGTGTGCAATGCGGCCGCTGCGAGGCGGTATGCCCGGCCTTTGCCGCCGGTCAGCCGCTCAACCCCAAGAAGCTGATCCAGGACATGGTCGTCGGCCTGGCCGGTGGCAGCGACGCCGAGTACACCGGCAGCCCTTATCCGGACCGCCCGGTGGGGGAGCACCACGGCACGCCGCATGGACCGATCGTGGCACGTGACGGCAAGGCCCTGGTGGACTCCGAGACCCTCTGGTCATGCACCACCTGCCGTGCCTGCGTGGAAGAGTGCCCGATGATGATCGAGCACGTGGATGCCATCGTCGACATGCGTCGTTTCCTGACCCTCGAGCAGGGCGAGACGCCCGGCAAGGGCGCCGAAGTGCTCGACAACCTGATCGCCACCGACAACCCGGGTGGCTTCGATCCCGGTGCGCGCATGCACTGGGCGGCGGACCTGGAACTGCCGCTGATGTCCCAGCGCGGCGAGGCCGAGGTGCTGTTGTGGCTCGGTGATGGTGCCTACGACATGCGCAACCAGCGTACCCTGCGCGCCTTCATCAAGGTCATGCGCGCGGCCGGTGTCGATTTCGCCGTGCTCGGTGATGAAGAGCGCGATAGTGGCGACGTGGCCCGCCGCCTGGGCGACGAGGCGACCTTCCAGTCGCTGGCCCGACGCAATATCGCCACGCTGTCGCAGTATCGCTTCGAGCGCATCGTGACCTGTGACCCGCACAGCTTCCATGTGCTGGGCAACGAGTATACCGAGCTGGGCGGGGACTACCATGTGTCCCACCACAGCACCTTCATCGGTGAGCTCTATGATGCCGGCCGCCTCGCTTTCCGCCCCTGGAAGGGAGGACGCGTGACCTATCACGATCCCTGCTACCTGGGGCGCTACAACGGCGAGTTCGAGGCGCCGCGCCATGTGCTCAGGGCGCTGGGCATCGAGGTGGCCGAGATGCAGCGTTCCGGCTTCCGTTCGCGCTGCTGTGGCGGCGGTGGCGGTGCTCCGATCACCGACATCCCGGGCAAGCAGCGCATCCCCGACATGCGCATGGGGGATGTTCAGGAAACCGGTGCCGACATGGTGGCCGTGGGCTGCCCGCAGTGCACGGCGATGCTGGAAGGTGTCGTCGACAGCAGCGCCGACGTGCGTGATATTGCCGAGCTGGTGGCGGATGCGCTGGTGCACGAGACACCCATCGCGACAGGGGGCGCGTCAGCCGACGCGCCGTCACTGGCCAAGGAGGTGGCGTGATGAGCGAGGTGCAACGTCGCGATCCGCGCAAGGAGTGGATCGCCCGCAATCGGCTGCATCCCCGGCACCTCGAAGTGCTGGCCGAGCTGGGCCGCGGTGCGGCCAGCGAGTGGATGGGACCGCATGGTGTATTGCGACGCAATCCCCATGCGGTGGGCTTCACCGGTCCCAATGGTGTCAAGCGCATCGACCGCAGTGGCGCCCAGCAGGGCGTCACCGGGGGCGGGGCGGCGGCAGCCGCGGCAGAGCAGAACCCCCGGGTCGAGATCAGCGACCCGGCCTTCTCGGTGGTCGTCGTGCCGGACATGTCGGGTGGCCGCTTGAGTGGTCATGATCGCGACCTGCTGGGCCTGGCACGACGCCTGGCCGATGTGGACAGCGCTTCCCGCGGGGTCGTGGTGGCCGTGGTGTTCGGCCCGCACAAGGAGTCCGGCTTCGAGGAAGCCGGCATCGATCGGCTGCTGCATCTCGATTCGCCGGACGTGACAGGCTATGCACCGGAGGCACGCCTCGGCGCGCTGGGCATGATCGATATGGCCTGGACGCCCAGGCACTGGCTGCTGCCGGACTCGAAACTGGGCGGTGGCGAGCTCGGCCGTCGCCTGGCCGCGCGCCTGGACGAGCGCCCTGCGACCGGTGTCTGGCAGGTCGAGGCGGACCCCAACCAGGCCACGGGCTGGCACTGTATTGCGCGTGGCGCGGCCGAGTCGCTGGACATTCAGCGCGAACTGCCGCGCATCACCCTGGCCCTGGCCGAGTGCGCCGAGCCGGTGAGCGAAACGCGTCATGCGGCGGCTCCCCTGAGCCTGCCCGAACCCTTGCCGACGACGCTGTCGCGCATCGAGGACCTGGGCCAGGTGCCCGTCGACCCGTCCGGCGTGGCGCTGTCCGAGGCCGAGTTCATCCTCTCAGCCGGCAACGGCGTCAAGGACTGGGACGGCTTCCATCACGCCGCCGAGGTGCTGGGCGCCACCGAAGGGGCGTCGCGTGTGGCCGTCGATGACGGCTATATGGCACGCGATCGTCAGGTCGGTGCCACCGGTACCTGGGTAACGGCCAAGGTCTATGTGGCGGTGGGCATCAGTGGTGCCATCCAGCATCTGCAGGGTATCCAGACCTGCGAGAAGGTCATCGCCATCAACATGGATCCCGGCTGTGACATGTTCAAGCGCGCTGACCTGGCGGTGGTCGGCGATTCGGGGAAGATTCTCGAGTCGCTGGTCACGATGGTCGAACAATCACGAGAGGAGAGTCGCGATGCAGCCTGATTCCTCCAGGGGGCCCGCACTCGAGGTCACCGTCCTGGTGTCCGTGGGGCGTCATCCGGTGACGGGGCGTGCGCGTCGTGCCGATCAGGACGCACGCGGTGTCGAGCTGGCCAAGTCGCTGCCCAACGCCGAGATCGGCCTGTTGCATGCGGGTCGCTTGAGTGAGCGTGATGAGCCGGCCCTGCGCAGCTATCTGGGCATGGGCTTTGCCGAGCTGTCTCTGCTCGAACAGCCCGAAGGGGCCGATGTGGTGCCGGCCGTGGCGGAGGCGCTGGAAGCATCCTCGTCCCAGCTGGTCATCGCCGGCGAGCGCGCTGAGCAGGGCGAAGGTTCCGGACTGATGCCCTATCTGCTGGCCGAGCGTCTCGGCTGGCCGCTGGTCACCAGCCTGGCGGCCGTGGAGAGCGTCGAGAATGGGCAGGCGACTCTGTTGCAGGCCCTGCCGCGTGGCCAGCGGCGTCGTCTCAAGGTGCGTCTGCCGGCGCTGTTGACGGTAGATGGCTCGGCCCCGGCGCCGCGTCAGAGTGCCTATGGGCCGGCGCGCCGCGGGCAGTTCGACAGCGTGCCGGGCTCGGTCTGTGACGATGAGCCCTGGTCGCAATGGCAGGTGCAACCCGCACGCAAGCGACCCAAGCGCCTCAAGATCGTCAAGGCAACGTCGCCACGCGACCGCTTCAAGGCGGCGGCGGCCAAGTCCGAAGGCGGCGGCGGTCAGGTGCTGACCGATGTCACGCCGCAGGAGGGGGCCGAGGCGATCTTCAAGCTGTTGCGCGAGGAAGAAGTCCTGCGCTGAGGCGCCGGCTTTCAGCATTCCCTCCAAACCAGAACGGCGGCCCGCGGGCCGCCGTTCTTATTGGTCACTCACCTTTCGTCGGCGTGCATCACGCCGAGGCCATCAGAGCTGTGCCATGGCGTCGGTGAAGCCCATCAGCGAGATGTCCAGGTCCATGCGCTGGCCATTCGGCGCCATCAGGCTGAGCGTCGCCGTGGTACCGCCGCGCAGGCTCTGCAACAGCGAGGATTGCAGCGGAATGTCGGCGCGGCATCCCTGCTGCTGGCAGACCTGATAGGGGAACTGAACCGGCTCGCCACCATCGACACCGAGCTGCAGGCCGGGGGCCAGGCGCACACCCAGCGGGACCAGGAAGGTCATGACGGGGCGCTCGGCCTGGGGCGGATCGGCCAGTACCACGCGCATCATGGGTTGGTCACTGTCGTTGTTGGTGATGACCTGGTTCATGGTGCAGGGGCCCTGGCTGGCATCCTGCGGGCAGACGACCTGCCAGTCCTGGAACTGCTGAGTGTCGACATTGGCGTTGGGATTCTGTTGCTGCGCGAAAGCCTGCGGCGCGAAGGCCAGCAGGGCGAGCAGCGCGGCCAGGCAAAGGCGTGGCGCGAGGCGGTTGAGCATAAAAGGTCTCCTGTCGGTTCAGCGACATCCTGTTGCTGAAAGGGTTGTGGGTCATGACCGGGTCCATGATACGCATCTTTCGCGGCTCGTGGGGAGACCCGAGTCAGAGTGCTCATGGTGGCAAGCCATGTGGCCAGCTTGTCGTGGGCCTTTGTAAATCATGTCCCGGGGACGAGCAAGCTGCAGGCTTGAACAAGGCCGGGCATCCGCCAGGCGGTCGGCCGGTGAGCCGGCCCCGACGCGTGGCCTGCCAGCTCCCGTGAACGACGCCATGTCTCGTTTTGGCATGGCGATGACTCTCACAGGATAGTCGGCCGCGTGGAAGGGGCTATTGTCGGCATGCGGAGCTTCCGCCTTTGCACGCTACTCACCACAAGTCTAAGGAAGATAGCCATGAGCACAGCCAACCGCGGTGTCGTCTACAAGGGGCCCGGCAAGGTCGCCGTCGAATCCATTCCCTTTCCGGAGCTTGCCCTGGGCAATCGCAAGTGCCAGCACGGCGTGATTCTCAAGGTCATCACCACCAACATCTGCGGCAGTGACCAGCACATGGTGCGGGGACGCACCACGGCGCCGGAAGGCCTGGTACTGGGGCACGAGATCACCGGCGTCGTCCTCGAGACAGGCCGTGATGTCGAGTTTCTCAAGCCCGGCGACATGGTCTCGGTGCCCTTCAATATCGCCTGTGGACGTTGCCGCAACTGCAAGGAAGGCCAGACCGGCATCTGCCTCAACGTCAATCCGGCACGCCCGGGTGCCGCCTACGGCTATGTCGACATGGGCGGCTGGGTCGGTGGCCAGACCGACTACGTCATGGTGCCCTATGCCGACTTCAACCTGCTCAAGTTCCCCGACGCCGATCAGGCCATGGAGAAGATCCAGGACCTGACACTGCTGTCCGACATCTTCCCCACCGGCTTCCATGGCTGCGTGACCGCGGGTGTTGGCCCCGGCAGCACCGTCTATGTCGCCGGCGCGGGTCCGGTCGGCCTGGCGGCGGCGGTATCCGCACAGCTGCTCGGCGCGGCCTGCGTGATCGTCGGCGACATGATCGACGAGCGCCTGGCCCAGGCACGCAGCTTCGGTTGTGAAACCATCGATCTGACCCAGGACGGTGACATGCCCGACAAGATCGAGGCGATCACCGGTGAGCGCGAGGTCGATGCCTTCGTCGACTGCGTCGGCTTCGAGGCCCATGCCTGTGGTTGCAACCACGGCCAGGAAGCGCCTGCCGCGGTGCTCAACTCGGCCATGGAAGTCACGCGCGCCGGTGGCCAGATCGGCATTCCGGGGCTCTATGTCACCGAGGATCCGGGCGCGTCCGACGAGGCGGCCCAGCAGGGCTCGCTGAGCATGCGTTTCGGTCAGGGCTGGGCCAAGTCCCACTCCTTCCATACCGGCCAGTGCCCGGTCATGAAGTACCACCGTCAGCTGATGCAGGCGATCCTGTTCGACAAGGTCAAGATCGCCGATGCGGTGAATGTCCAGATGATCACCCTGGACGACGCGCCCAAGGGCTATGCCGACTTCGATGGCGGTGCACCGAAGAAGTTCGTCATGGATCCGCACGGCAGCGTGGCAGCCTGACAGCGCGACGCTGAGGCCATGATGGGGGACGCGCCCTGGCGTGCCTGCCCCCGATCCACCGGAGCCATTCATCCGCCGCGGCGGATGGGTGGCTCCTTTGCATGATCCGGCGTTGCGAGCCTGGCCGGGTGGTGCCAATCTAGAGAGAAAGACGACTGCAGGGCATCGCCCGTCGGGATCGGTCGATCCACTGGAGCGATGTCACGCAAGGGGGATGCCGTGATGATGATCGTCGAGTTGATTGACGGTGACGACTTTCGCGACCGACTGGTCGAGCTCGGAATTCGCATCCCGGAGGATGCCTGCCCCGAGACGTGTGCTCGCACGGCGCTGCGCAAGCACATGGAGGTCGGGGTGCCGGGACTGCAGGAAGTGGTGCAGGAGCTGATGGACAAGACGGATATTCTGTTGCCGTCGGTGAGAGCCGCGGTCGAGCGCTTTCTGCTGCCCGCACTGCGCTGACGGGCCTGCCGGAACCGAGCGTCCATGAAAAATGCCGACCCCCTGGGGTCGGCATTGTCATTGGCAAGCGGCGAGGGCGTGATCAGCCGCTGGATCCGCCGCTGGCCAGCGACAGGCGCGGAGCACCGCCCAGGTTGTCCAGCATGCGCTCGCTGTACCACTTGACGAAATCGATGACGCCGAACTCGAAGGTCTCGGAGTAGGGGCCCGGCTGATAGGCGGTAGAGTTGATGCCACGCTGGTTCTCTTCCGCCAGGCGACGATCCTGGTCATTGGTGGCGTCCCAGACCCGGCGCATCTGTTCGGGATCATAGTCGACCCCTTCGACGGCATCCTTGTGCACCACCCACTTGGTGGTGACCAGTGTCTTCTGCGGGCCGATCGGCAACACACGGAAGACCACCGCATGGTCGCCCATGAAATGGTTCCAGGAGTTCGGCAGGTGCAGAATGCGCAGCACGCCGAGATCCGGGCTGGGCAGTCGGCCCAGCAGCTTGCGGCTGGCCTGCTTGCCGTCCATGGTCATGGAGACGGTACCGTTGAGCAGCGGGGTGCGCGTCAGGCGGTTGCGCCGACCGATGCGCTTCAGCTCCCAGGGCACGCCCATGGCCTGCCACTCGTTCTGCTTGCGCTCCACCAGTGCCCGGTAGGCGGGTGTGGCCCGCGGGTCTTCGCTGTCGTCGAATTCCTGCAGCGAGTTGAGCAGTTCCGGGTGGGCGCCGTTGCAGTGGTAGCACTCCCGGTTGTTCTCGATGACCAGCTTCCAGTTGGCGTCCTCGACGATGTTGGACTCGGCCGCCACCTTGGCGTTGTCCATGTCGCACAGGTCGAGATAGTGGTCGAGGCTTTCCAGGAGTTCGTCGATGTCTTGCGGCTGCTCGGCCAGGCTGATGAAGATATAGCCGCCTCCGGTGCGCACATTGACCGGCTTCAGGCCATACTGCGAAAGATCGAAGTCCGACCCCATGTCGGTTCCGGCGAACAGCAGGCGACCGTCCAGCTCATAGGTCCACTGGTGATAGGGGCAGACCAGCTTGGCCACCTTGCCCTTGTCGTGCACGCAGAGGCGCGAGCCACGGTGGCGGCAGACATTGTGGAAGGCGTGCACCTCGCCGTTGTTGCCGCGCACGATGACGATCGGATTGTTGCCGACCTCCAGTGTCATGAAGTTGCCCTTGGCCGGAATCTCGCAGGTCAGCCCGGCAAAGAGCCACTCCTTCTCGAAGATTTCCTGAACATCAATCCGGAACAGGCGCTCGTCATTGTAGAACGGCTGGGGCAATGAGAAATTCGGATGCCGATTATTGAGCATCTCGGCGGTTGCCTCGCGAGCGGCAGCCAGGGGGTCATCCAGGCGTTCGAGTGACAGTGGATCCATGGGGCACTTCCTCATTGCTGGGCCACTCGAGTGGCCTCGGGATTGTAGGGCAAAGAACTTGGAGGTCGCGGTCTACCACGCAGGGGGTCGGGGCGTGGCGAGGTTGAGAGAGTGTGGCGCAGTGCCTGGCTCGCTAGTTGCCCATTGACGACGCCTGTTGATGCAGTTGCGACGCAGGTTGCAAGAAAAATGGGGTCTGCTGGAAACCATGGGCATGCCCATGTCGCTTCCAGGCAAGTCACCGCTTGCAGGGCTGCGCAAAATCCCGTTAACGGCAGGCGGGAACCGCGGTCGGATACCTCCATGCTGCAGCCTAGGCGACGCGACGATGACCATGAACTTCCTCAACCCAGTCACCACTCAGACCTGGACCAACGGCCGCCACCCGGTACGCTGCGTCAAGGTCATCCAGGAAACCTGGGATACCCGTACTTTCTGCTTCATGGCCGAGCAGCCGGTCATGTTCTTTTTCAAGCCCGGGCAATTCGTCACCCTGGAACTGGAAATCGAGGGGGAGCAGGTCATGCGCTCCTACACGATCGCCAGCTCGCCGTCGGTTCCCTATAGTTTCTCCATTACCGTCAAGCGCATCCCCGGCGGCAGGGTGTCCAACTGGCTGCACGACAACCTGGGCGTCAATGATGAGCTGGCCGTGCATGGTCCGGTCGGCGGTTTCAATATCATCGACTACCCGGCGGACAAGATCCTGATGCTGTCCGGTGGCGTGGGCATCACGCCGCTGATGTCGATGGTGCGCTGGCTGTTCGATACCAACGCCGCCGTGGATCTGCAGTTCGTGCACAGCTCGCGGACGCCCAAGGACCTGATCTTTCATCGCGAGCTGGATCACATCTTCTCGCGCATTCCCGAATTCAAGCTGCACGTGGTCTGTGAGCGGGGCGATGAACTGGGCGAGGCCTGGTCCGGCTTCCGTGGCTATCTCAATCAGGCCATGCTCGAGCTGATGGCGCCCGACTTCATGGAGCGCGAGATCTTCTGCTGCGGCCCGACCCCGTACATGAACGCGGTCAAGCAGATCCTCAAGGCCAATGGCTTCGACATGGACCATTACCATGAAGAGTCCTTCGGTGCCACACCGATGGACGTTCAGGAAGAGGTCATCGAACATGCCGAGCAGGCCGAGGCCGAAGCCGAGGAAGTCGAAGCCGCCGACATGGTCAACATCGAGTTCAGCACGTCCGGCAAGAGCGTCAAGGTGCTGCCCAGCGAGACCATTCATGCCGCGGCTTCCAAGCTCGGCCTGCATATTCCCAAGGCATGCGGCATGGGCATCTGCGGCACCTGCCGTGTCGGCGTGACCGAGGGCCAGGTCGACATGGAGCACAACGGCGGCATCACCGAGGACGATATCGAGGAAGGCTACATCCTCTCCTGCTGCAGCAAGCCACTGGGCAATGTGGTCGTGGACTTCTGATCAGCCCTCGGCAGAGTGGCGTCCATCCCTCACGGACCCGCCGGCCGGCGGGTCTTGTGGTTTCCGGTAAAGGCTGACCCGCGGGCCAGCGTTGGTGGCCGCGGCGCAAAGCGCTAGACTGTCGGCTTTCGGCTCGTGTCCTGCAGGGGGATTGCCATGTCGGACCCCGTTTCCCGGCCGCTGTCGGTCGGTTTCGTGCTCTTGCGCCGCTTCACCATGCTGCCCTTCGCGGCCTTCGTCGACTGCCTGCGGCTGGCCGCCGACGAAGGCGATCGCAGCCGTCAGCTGCGCTGTCACTGGGTCTTCATGACCAGTGCCGGCCAGGATGCCATGTCGAGCTGTGGTGCAGCGGTCACGCCGTGCACCGCCTTTCGCGATCCGCGGGAGTTCGACTACATCGTCACCATCGGTGGCGTGCAGGACGAGCATGACGAACTCGATGACACGGCCATCGCCTATCTGCGCCGTGCGGCCCAGGCGGGGGTGCCCCTGGTCGGTGTCTGCACCGGGGTGTTCGCGCTGATCCAGGCGGGTGTGATGGGGGGCCGGCGCTGCTGTGTCAGCTGGTATCACCATGGTGATCTGACACGCCGCTTTCCGGATATCGAGCCGGTGGCGGACCGGTTGTTCATCGATGACGGCAATCGCCTGACCTGTGCCGGCGGCACGGCGGCCGCCGATCTGGCGGCCTATCTGATCGAGCGCCATCTGGGCAAGGCCTGGGCGATGAAAAGCCTGCACATCATGCTGTTCGACGAGGCGCGTCCCGGCGATCATCCCCAGCCGCAGCCCGTGGTCTTCGACAAGGTCGAGGACCGAGTGGTCAGGCGGGCCATCGCCATCATCGAGCAGCACCTGGGCGAGGCCATGACGGTGGACGAGCTGGCGCACCGGGTCGGCACCTCGCGACGCAACATCGAACGCAGGTTCCGCGAGGTGCTGGGGGTCGGGCCCCAGAAGTTCGCACGTGATCTGCGGCTGCGCTACGGGCTCTGGCTGCTGCACTATACCGCCAAGAGTGTCACCGAGATCGGGGAGCGCTGTGGTTTCTCCGATACCGCCCATTTTTCCCGGCACTTCCGCGAGGCCTTCGGCGCCACGCCCTCCACGGTGCGCAAGACCGCGTCCGGTCGCGATACGGCGCGGGTCGATCCCTTCTTTCTGCATATCGAATCGCGGCCCGGCGAGGGCCAGGCGGAAGGCAAGAAGCGTCGCTGACCGGGGCCACCGGCGTTGGGCTTCGGGCCAGTGATTTATTCTGCTGTGGCGTCGCCATGGCCGCGATCACTTCGCCATTCTGGTGTGTGTGTTCAAGATCTTGCTGCCCGTGAACGCCCTGAATGCGCCACTTCGCATGGCCGGTCGCGAATATGGCGCTAAAGTTGTCGCGTATATTCAATCGCTCGCGGTCAGGTTTGGCTATTAATGACGGATATCAGCGAGAGGCTGTCCAGGCGTCTCGCGGGTTCATGAAATTGACGTTTCGAATCCATGTAATCCAGCCATTCCTCAGGTGATGTCATGAACAACAACGCCCTCAGTCAGACCGATCCACAGATCGCGGCCGCCATCGACGAAGAGGTGGCGCGTCAGGAAGCCCATATCGAGCTGATTGCCTCGGAAAACTACGCCAGTCCCCAGGTCATGGCGGCCCAGGGCACCCAGCTGACCAACAAGTACGCCGAGGGCTATCCCGGCAAGCGTTACTATGGTGGTTGCGAGCATGTGGATGTGGTCGAGCGTCTGGCCATCGAGCGCGCCTGTGCGCTCTTCGGTGCCGACTATGCCAACGTCCAGCCGCACTCCGGCGCCCAGGCCAATGCCGCTGCCTTCATGGCGCTGGTGGCACCGGGTGACACCGTGCTGGGCATGAGCCTGGCGCATGGCGGGCACCTGACCCATGGCGCGGCCCCGAACTTTTCCGGCAAGCATTACAATGCCGTCCAGTATGGCCTGAACCCCGACACCGGCGAGATCGACTACGAGGAAGTCGAGCGTCTGGCCCACGAGCACAAGCCCAAGCTGATCATTGCCGGTTTCTCGGCCTACTCGCGGGTCATCAACTGGCGTCGCTTCCGTGACATCGCCGATGCCGTGGGCGCCTGGCTGCTGGTCGACATGGCGCATGTCGCCGGCCTGGTCGCCGCGGGGCATTATCCGAGCCCGCTGCCCCACGCCCATGTGGTCACCACCACCACCCACAAGACCCTGCGCGGTCCGCGCGGCGGTCTGATCCTGTCCGCCAGCGGCGATGAGGCGCTCTACAAGAAGCTCAACGGCGCGGTCTTCCCGGGCCAGCAGGGCGGTCCCCTGATGCACGTCATCGCCGCCAAGGCGGTGGCCTTCCGCGAGGCCATGAGCCAGGACTTCGTGCGCTATCAGGCGGGCGTCATCGACAATGCCCGCGCCATGGCCGATGTCTTCGTCGAGCGCGGCTGCGATGTAGTGTCCGGCGGCACCGATGATCACCTCTTCCTGGTCTCCATGATCAAGCTGGGCGTGACCGGCAAGGACGCCGATGCGGCCCTGGGCCGGTCCAACATCACCGTCAACAAGAACGCGGTTCCCAATGACCCGCAGAGCCCCTTCGTGACCTCCGGCCTGCGCATCGGCACGCCGGCCGTGACGACGCGCGGCTTCGATCAGGCGGATTGCGAAGCACTCGCCGGCTGGATCTGCGACATCCTGGATACGCTGTCCCGGCAGGAAGATACCACCGAGATTGAAGCCGAGGTGCGCGGCAAGGTCGCCGAGCTGTGCGCTCGTCATCCGGTCTACGGCGTTGCCGTGGGCAGCCAGGCCGACGCCACCACCACCGCGTGAAGCCCTTCCCGCCATGCCTGGCGGGAACCCAGTAGGAGAGATTCCATGCAACGTTATTCAGGCTTCGGGCTGGTCAAGCACGCACTGAGCCACCACGAGAACTGGCAGCGCCAGTGGCGCAATCCCACGCCCAAGAAGGCATACGATGTCATCATCATCGGTGGCGGCGGTCATGGCCTGGGCACGGCCTATTATCTGGCCAAGGAGTTCGGCATCCGCAACGTGGCGGTGATCGAGAAAGGCTGGCTGGGTGGCGGCAACACCGCCCGCAACACCACCATCGTGCGCTCCAACTATCTTTGGGACGAGGCCGCGGCGCTCTACGAGCACTCCCTCAAGCTGTGGGAGGGCCTGTCCCAGGACATCAACTACAACGTCATGTTCTCCCAGCGTGGTGTGCTCAACGTCGGCCACACGCTGCAGGACATGCGTGACATCCAGCGCCGGGTCAATGCCAACCGCCTCAACGGCGTCGACAGTGAAGTCCTCGACGCCAAGGGCGTGCAGGAGCTGGTGCCGGCCATGGACTGCTCCCAGAATGCCCGTTATCCGGTCATGGGCGCCTCCTGGCAGCCGCGTGCCGGTGTCGCCCGTCACGACGCCGTGGCCTGGGGCTTTGCCCGCGCCGCGGATGCCTATGGCGTGGACATCCTGCAGCAGACCGAAGTCACCGGCTTCAAGATCCGCGACGGCCAGATTCACGGCGTGCACACCAACCGCGGCGACATCGAGGCCAAGACGGTGGGCTGTGTCACCGCCGGCAACTCCGGCGTCATGGCCAAGATGGCGGGCCTCAAGATGCCCATGGAATCGCATCCGCTGCAGGCACTGGTCTCCGAGCCGCTCAAGCCGGTGCTCGACACCGTGGTGATGTCCAACCATGTGCACGGCTACATCAGTCAGTCGGACAAGGGCGACCTGGTCATCGGGGCCGGCATCGACGGCTACAACGGCTATGGCCAGCGCGGCAGCTATCCCACGGTCGAGCATACGCTGCAGGCCATCGTCGAGATGTTCCCGTCCTTCTCGCGGGTCCGCATGAACCGTCAATGGGGCGGTATCGTCGACACCTGCCCGGACGCCTGCCCGATTCTCTCCAAGACCAAGGTCAAGGGGCTGTACTTCAACTGTGGCTGGGGTACCGGCGGCTTCAAGGCCACGCCGGGCTCGGCGCATGTCTTCGCCTCGAGCCTTGCCAAGGGAGAAATGCATCCCATCGCGGCACCGTTCTCCATCGATCGCTTCAATACCGGTGCCTTGATCGATGAACACGGTGCGGCTGGTGTCGCCCACTAGGCGTTGACGACATTCGCCTGCGCTCGATGCAGCAGCGGCTCGCCGAGCGCAGCAACCCTATTTGCTTTCATCCTCAGCGATGGAGGAACCAGACATGTTCTATATCTACTGCCCCTATTGCGGCGAGCATCGGGAAGAAGAAGAGTTTCACCCCAAGGGTGAGGCGCATATCGCACGCCCGGCGGATCCGGAATCGTGCAGCGACGAAGAGTGGGGCGACTACCTCTTCTTCCGCACCAATCCACGTGGCATCCATCACGAGATGTGGGTGCACGCCGTGGGCTGCCGCAAGTTCTTCAACATCACGCGCAACACGGCAACCTACGAGATCCTCGAGACCTACCGGATGGGAGAGCAGCCTTCCATCACGGATGACACCCGTGAGCCGCTCGAAGTCGCGCAAACCCCGACGGAGACCACTCCCGCTGATAACCTGGAAGGAGTCCGAGCATGAGCCAGCCCAATCGTCTCGATCGGGGGGGAAGCATCGATCGCTCGCGCGAGCTGAGCTTCACCTTCAATGGTCAATCCTACCGCGGCTATGCCGGCGATACCCTGGCCTCCGCTCTGCTGGCCAACGGGGTGGATATCGTCAACCGCAGCTTCAAGTACTCGCGTCCGCGGGGCATCGTCGCCGCCGGTGCCGAAGAGCCCAATGCGGTTATCCAGCTGGGCAGCACCGAGGCCGCTCAGGTACCCAATGTGCGTGCCACCCAGCAGGCGCTCTTCGATGGCCTGGAAGCCCGCAGCACCAATGGCTGGCCCAATGTCCAGCGTGACCTGATGGGCCTGGTCGGCAAGCTGGGCGGGGGCTTCATGCCGCCGGGTTTCTACTACAAGACCTTCATGGCGCCGGCCTCCATGTGGATGACCTACGAGAAGTTCATCCGCAAGGGCGCCGGCCTGGGTCGGGCTCCGGCGGAACGTGACCCGGACACCTATGACCACGTCAATCGTCATTGTGACGTCCTGGTGGTCGGTGGGGGGCCGGCCGGTCTCGCCGCCGCCCTGGCCGCGGGACGCAGCGGTTCCCTGGTGATCCTGGCCGACGAGCAGGAAACCATGGGCGGCTCGCTGCTGGATACCCGTGAGCTGCTCGATGAGCGTCCGGCCGAGCAGTGGGTCGCCGAGGTTACCGCGGAGCTGGAAGCCATGGACAATGTCCTGCTGCTGCCGCGTACCACGGCCAATGGCTATCACGACCACAACTTCGTCACCCTGCATGAGCGGCGCACCGAGCACCTCGGCGAAACGGCCCCCGAGCACAATGGCCGCCGTCCGGTGCGCTCGCGTCTGCACCGTGTCCGCGCCGGGCGCGTGGTGCTGGCCACCGGGGCGCATGAGCGGCCGCTGGTCTACGGCAACAACGATGTGCCGGGCAATCTGCTGGCGGGTGCCGTCTCCAGCTACATTCGTCGCTATGGCGTGGTGCCGGGCAGCAAGCTGGTGCTCTCCACCAGCAATGATCATGCCTACCGGGCGGCGCTCGACTGGGCGGAAAGTGGCCGTGAAGTGGCGGCGATCGCCGACGCGCGCGCCGAGCCGAAGGGCGAACTGGTCGAGCAGGCCCGCGCCAAGGGCATTCGTATCATCCCCGGTGCGGCCGTGGTGGAAGCGCGTGGCCAGAATCGTGTCAGCGGGGCACGCGTGGCCCGCATCAACATCGACGACTTCCGGGTCGAGGGCGATGGCGAACTGATCGAATGCGACACCATCGCCAGCTCCGGCGGCTACAGCCCGGTGATTCACCTGGCGTCGCACACTGGTGCGCGCCCCACCTGGCGCGATGACATCCTCGGCTTCGTGCCGAACATGGTCGACGGCGTGCAGGCCGCCGGCGGAGTGCAGGGCGTCTATGCCACACCCGAGGTGCTGGCGGGCGGCTGGACTGCCGGGGCCGAAGCCGCCCGGGCTGCCGGTTTCGAGGCCCTCGAGGCCGCGCTGCCGAGTGTCGAGACGCGTCACGACGGCGAAGCCGTGGCGCTCTATCAGGTGCCGCACCAGAAGGCCACGCTGCGTGCCCCCAAGCAGTTCGTCGACATGCAGAACGACGTGAGCGCGGCGGCCATCGAGGTGGCGACGCGCGAAGGCTTCGAGTCCATCGAGCACGTCAAGCGCTACACCGCCATGGGCTTCGGGACCGACCAGGGCAAGCTGGGCAATATCAACGGCATGGCGATTGCCGCGCGCTGCCTGGGACGCACCATTCCCGAGGTCGGCACCACGGTCTTCCGCCCCAACTACACGCCGGTGACCTTCGGTGCCATCGTCGGCCGGCACTGCCGCGAGCTCTTCGATCCCAAGCGCTATACCGCCATGCACCAGTGGCATGTCGAGCAAGGCGCCGAGTTCGAGGACGTCGGTCAGTGGAAGCGCCCCTGGTACTTCCCGCGCCGCGTGCAGGGCCGTCAGGAGAGCATGCACGACGCCGTGGCCCGCGAGTGTCGCGCGGTTCGCGAGAAGGTCGGCATCCTCGATGCTTCCACCCTGGGCAAGATCGACATTCAGGGCCCGGATGCGCGCGAGTTCCTGGGCCGTGTCTACACCAACAAGTGGGCCAAGCTGGCGCCCGGCCGTGTCCGTTATGGTCTGATGTGCAAGGACGACGGCATGGTGTTCGACGACGGCACCACCAGCTGCCTGGCCGAGAACCACTTCCTGATGACCACCAGCACCGGCGGCGCCGCCACCGTGCTGGAGTGGCTGGAAGTCTGGCACCAGACCGAGTGGCCTGAGCTGGAGGTGTACTTCAACTCGGTGACCGACCACTGGGCGACCCTGACCGTGACCGGACCCGAGGCGCGCAAGCTGATGTCCGAGGTCACCGATATCGACCTGGATCGCGAGTCCTTCAAGTTCATGGACTGGCGTGAAGGCAAGGTCGCCAACGTGCCGGCGCGTGTCTTCCGCATCTCCTTCACCGGAGAGCTGGCCTACGAGATCAACGTCCAGGCCAACTATGCGCTGCATGTCTGGGAGACGCTCTTCGCGCATGGCGAAAAGTACGAGCTGACGCCCTACGGTACCGAGACCATGCACGTGCTGCGTGCCGAGAAGGGCTTCATCATCGCCGGTCAGGACACCGATGGTTCGGTGACCCCGGAAGACCTGGGCATGCATTGGGCCATCGGCTACGACAAGCCGTTCTCCTGGATCGGCAAGCGGGCGCTGACCCGTCCGGATACCGCCCGGGCCGATCGCAAGCAGATGGTCGGGCTCAAGCCCAAGGATCCCAAGGTGATCCTGGAAGAGGGCGCGCAGATCGTCTTCGAGCCCGAGCATGCCATTCCCATGCCCATGAAGGGCCATGTGACCTCCAGCTATTACAGCCCGACCCTGGACAGCGGGTTCGCCCTGGCCGTGGTCAAGGGAGGCCATCAGCGCATGGGCGAGACCGTCTACCTGCCGATGGTCGACGGCCAGGTCCATGAAGCCGAGATCGTCAGCCCGATCTTCGTCGATCCCAAGGGAGAGCGCCAGAATGTCTAACACTGTTGATGACAAGATCAAGACCTTCGATACCCGCACGGATGCCAACGTGCCGATCGAATCACCGCTTGCTTATACCTATCGGCGTTCGGGGGCTCCGGCCCCCGACAAGAACAGTCAGGCGGTATTGCACGAGCGCCCCTTCCTGGGTCATCTGACACTGCGTGGCGGGGCCATTGTGCTGGACGAGGCGCTGCGTTCGGTGCTCGACATGTCGTTGCCGGCCGAGCCCCAGTCGCTGCTCTTCGACGCCAGCGGCGAGCGCAGCGTGCAGTGGATCTCGCCCGACGAGTGGCTGTTGATCGTGCCGGGAGGCGAAGAGTTCGAACTGGAGAATCGGCTGCGCGAAGCGCTCGGTGATGCCCATTTCGCGATCACCAATGTGGGCGGAGGCCAGACCGTTGTCGATCTCGAGGGCGAGGCGGCCAGCGAACTGCTGATGAAGTCGGTGATCTATGACGTGCATCCGCAGCACTTCCCGGTGGGCAAGGGCGTGACGACGGTATTCGCCAAGGCCACGGTGATCCTGCGGCGTCCTTCGGAAACGCGTTGGGAACTGGTGGTACGGCGCAGCTTTGCCGATTACGTCTACCGCTGGTTGCTGGATGCCGGGGCCGAGTACGGCATCGGAGTCCAGCGCTGATCCGTCAGCTACGCCGTGATACCCAGGGGGTGTCGGCGCACGGCGCCTCTGGCTGTTGAGGCGCGATTCAATGAGGCCGGGGTTTTCGCCCCGGCCTTTTGCGTATGTACCAGACATGGCGCGACTCCCGAGGGGCCGCGGGATGGTTGTAGCCGGTTACAAACTGTTACATTAATGATTGAACTTGCCATCCCGAGGACCGTCCCAAGGTGGCGAATCAACGAAAACGCACCAATGAATGACTGGAGATGTTCATGCAACGACTCACTACCCTGCTATCTGCCGCTCTGCTTTCCACTGGTCTGATGGCAGGCGTTGCCCAGGCACAGGACTCGAGCTCCACGGCGAACCAGTCGCAGACTCAAGGACAGACTCAGGCTCAGGCCAGTGACTTCTCCGATCAGCAACTGCAGAAGTTTGCCGATGCGTCCCAGGAAATCGCCGGGATTTCCCAGAACTACACTCAGCAGCTGCAGAATGCCGAGGGCGAGGAAGCGCAGAAGTCCATCCGCGAAGAAGCCAACACCAAGATGATCGAGGCTGTTGAAGCGAGTGGACTCGAAGTGGAAACCTTCAACACCATTGGCCAGGCCGTTCAGCAGAACCCCGAGCTGATGAAGAAGGTTCAGGGCATGACCTCCGGTCAATAAGTAGCGTTCGAACTCCTTCCGCACGCAGCGGTACCAGCGCATGGGCCACCTTCGGGTGGCCTATTTTTGTTGGGTTGAAGAACGCCGCTTTACAGTCTCCGGCGATCCTTTCAAACTTGGCGCATTCGTTGCTTTCGGAGCCGCCGACATGGAAGTAGAACTGCTGGAAATTCGCCAGCACATGGGGCGCTTCCCGCCCTTCGAGGCACTGTCCGACGACCTGCTCGATGAAGTGGTCGGCAGTATCGATGTGGCCTACTACAAGGCCGGCGAGGAAATCCTGGCGCTCGATCAGGAACTTCACCACCTCTGCTATGTGCGCAGCGGGGCGGTGGAAGTCTTCCGGCGTAGCGGGGACCTGCACAATCGCCTCGGCGAGGGTGACATCTTCGGCCAGTTGAGCCTGCTGCGTCACCGTCGCACGCGCTATCCCGCCACGGCGATGGAAGACACCCTGCTGTATTTCATTCCCGAGGAGATGTTTCATCGGCTCTGCGAAACCGATGATGTGTTCGCCGACTTCGTCGAGTTGCAGCGACCGCGCCTGGAAAGTGCGGTAGAGCAGCACAAGAAGAACAACGACATGATCGTCACGCGTATCCGCAAGCTGGTGACGCGTTACCCGGTCATGGTCGAGGCATCCACCACGGTACAGGAAGCTGCCCGCCAGATCGGGGATTTTCAGGCGTCCGCCGTGCTGGTGCTGGACGAGCCCCGGGACAATCCTCGCTATACGTTTCGTGACAGCGAGGACCGAGCCTGGCAGGTACGCGGCATTCTCACCGACAGCGATTTCCGCACCCGGGTGGTGGCCGAAGGTCGGCCACCGGAAACGCCGGTGGGTGACGTGGTCGCCGACAGGGTGATCGCCGTGCAGTCCGATGAGTCCGTGCACGAGGCCATGCTGTGCATGCTGCGTCACAACATCCATCACCTGCCGGTCATGCATCGGCGGCGCCCGGTGGGCATCGTGCATCTGTCGGACATCATCCGTTACGAGACGCAGAGCAGCCTCTACCTGGTCAGCAACATCTTCCATCAGCCCAACATGGAAGGCCTGGCGCGCCTGGCCCCGGACATCAGTGCCGCCTTCGTGCGCATGGTCGAGGAGGGTGCGGATTCGCGCATGGTCGGCAATGCCCTGTCGACCATCGGCCGCAGCTTCACGCGCCGGCTGCTGGAACTGGCCGAGGATACCCTCGGGCCGCCGCCGGTGCCGTATTGTTTCATGGCCATGGGCTCCATGGCGCGCAACGAGCAATCGATCGTCACCGACCAGGACAATGCGCTGGTCCTGTCCGACGACTTCGATCCCGAACAGCACGATGCCTACTTCCTCGAGATGGCCAGGATTGTCAGCGATGGCCTGGATGCCTGTGGCTATACCTATTGCAAGGGCGACATCATGGCCACGAATCCCCAGTGGCGGCAGCCGCTGGCGACCTGGAAGCGCTATTTCAGCGACTGGATCGACGACCCGAACCCCGAGCACCTGTTGCACAGTTCGATCTTCTTCGACCTGGACACCGTTCACGGTGAAAACGCCATGGTCGAGGAGCTTCAGGATCTGGTGGCCGACAAGGCGTCGAGGAGTTCGCTGTTCCTGGCGGCCATGGCGCGCAACGCCCTGAATCGCACGCCGCCGCTGGGCTTCTTCCGCACCTTCGTGATGGAGAAGGACGGCAAGCACAACAACTCGATCAATCTCAAGCGGCGCGGCACGGCCCCCTTGACCGATCTCATCCGGGTGCATGCGCTGGCCTGCGGCTCGCGGGCCCAGAACAGCTTCGAGCGCCTCGATGACATCGACAAGACCTCCCTGCTGGCCCCGGGTGTCAGCGACCGCCTGCGCTATGCGCTGGAACTGATGTCCATGTCGCGCATTCGCCATCAGGTCATCGACCTGGAGCACGAGCAGACGCCGGACAACAACATCGAGCCGGAGAACGTCTCGAGCCAGGAGCGCCACAACCTGAAGGAAGCCTTCCAGGCCCTGAGCCATGCCCAGAAGTTCCTCAAGTTCCGCTATCCGTTGCCTTCATCGAGGTCGCGCTGAATGACCATGCTCGTACCACGTCGTCCCCAGATACCCGATTGGACGGCCTATCTGGCGCAGCGGGCCGAGCATGCGCAGGACGCGCGGCTGGCCCGTTTCTTCGAGGCAGGCACGCCGTCACCGGATACGCCGGTCCGGGATGTGCCGATGGTGGCGCTGGACATGGAAACCACGGGGCTCGATGCGCGCAACCATGCCATCGTCAGCATCGGTATCGTGCCCTTCAGCCTGGGACGCATCCAGCTGAGCGAGCGTCGTTACTGGGTGGTCCGGCCCCAACGCACCCTGCATGCCGAGTCGGTGACCTTTCACCACATCACCCATACCGATATCGAGCAGGCGCCGGAATTCGGCGATGTCCTCGAGGACCTGCTGGAAGCACTGCAAGGCCGTCTGGTGGTGGTGCATTACCGGCATATCGAGCGGCTCTTTCTCGATGATTCGGTAAAGGCACGCCTCGGCGAGGGCCTGATGTTCCCGATGATCGATACCATGGCCGTCGAGGCGCGTTTCCAGCGCCAGACCTGGCTGGCGCGCTTCAAGCGCTGGGTGGGGCGGCCGCCGGCGTCGATTCGTCTCTTCGACAGCCGGGCTCGCTATGGCCTGCCGGCCTACCAGGGGCATCATGCGCTGACCGATGCGCTGGCCACCGCCGAGCTGCTGCAGGCTCAGGTGGCCCATCACTATGAGCCGGAGATGCCCATCGGTCAGCTCTGGACCTAGGCCAGAACGGCCTCGCGGTGGTGCGCGTTTGCGTGCCTGCGACCTGAATCCCCGCTTGCCCGAGCGCCGTGCTCAATAATCGATGCCGCGTCTGGCCTCCAGGCCGGCATTGAAGGCGTGGCGAACTTCCTGCATCTCGCTGATGGTGTCGGCGGCATCGAGCAGCTGACGATGGGCGTTACGCCCGGTGACGATCACCGTCTGTTCGGCCGGGCGCTCGGCCAGGGCGTGCATGACGTCCTCGATGGCCAGGTAGCCGAACTTGAGCATGTAGGTGATTTCGTCCAGCACCACCAGATAGACATCCGGGTCGGCCAGCATGCGTCGTGCGGCCTGCCACACTTCCTGACAGGCCTGCGTATCGGCCTCGCGGTTCTGGGTTTCCCAAGTGAACCCCGTGCTCATGATGGCCACGTCCAGCCGGGGATCCTCGGCCAGGCGCTGGCGCTCGCCGCACTCCCAGTTGCCCTTGATGAACTGCACCACGCCGACGCCATAGCCGTAGCCCAGGGCGCGGGTGACGGTGCCCCAGGCGGCAGTAGTCTTGCCCTTGCCGTTGCCGGTAAAGACGAGGAGTTGGCCGCGCTGCTCGCTGGCACTGGCGATACGCTGGTCGACATGCGTCTTGAGGCGCTGCATGGCCTGGCGGTGGCGGTTGTCACGATCTGTCATGCGAAAGGTCCGAAACTGGCGGTATGAAGTTGCCATGGCAGCTTACGCGACCCGCTGAAGGGCGTCGATGTCTTCATGTTCACGCTGGAGTGTCATGAGAACCCTTCAGGTTGGGGCGGCTGACAACGTCATTCAGGCGCGTCACAATCCGCCAGGAATCGGCCACGAGTCTAGTCGCATGACCCTCACGCTACGCCCGGCGGCGGCTCACGACCTCGCCGCCCTGTGTCACCTGGAGCAGGTCGCGTTGAGCACGGACCGCTTCAGCCGCCGTCAGCTCTATCACCTCCTGCATGGTGCCAATGCCCTCACCGTGGTAGCGGACGGCAGTGCAACCGGCCTGCAGGGCTATGGCACCCTCTTGATGCGACGCAACAGCCGGCAGGCCAGGCTCTATTCCTTCTGTGTCCATCCCCGAAAACGAGGGCGCGGCCTCGGGCGTGACATGCTGCGCTGGTTGATGCGCGAGGCCATCGCCTGCGGTTGTGAACGGATGGTGCTGGAAGTGCGGGTCGACAATCCGGCGGCCCTGGCCCTCTACCGGCAGGCCGGCTTCCTGCCCGAGGCCTGGCTCACCGCGTATTATGAGGACGGTTGCTCCGCCTGCCGGATGTCCAGGGCGCTGGCGGCACCCCATCCTGATAGACAGCCTCGCATAGCCGCATCCTGAAGGCGTGATTGACGATGCCGATTGGCAGATGCGGCGCCGATGCGCTTCAATGGTCATCACGATTCCAGTACCGCCACAGGGAGCAAGCGCCACATGTCACACGCACGTCGTGTCGCCTTCATGATCCTGGCGGGGTTGTGTTTTACGCTCGGCGTGATCGGTGCCTTCCTGCCGATCATGCCGACGACCTGCTTCATGCTGTTGGCGGTGTGGTTCGCATCGCGCAGTTCACCGCGTTTTGCCGCCTGGATCCGCCAGCACCCTCGCTTCGGCCCCACGGTCTCGGCCTGGGAAGCCGAACGTGCCATTCCTCGGCATGCCAAGTGGACAGCCGGCGTCATGCTGCTGGCCTCGATGATCGTGCTGGCCTTCACGGTCAGTCTGCTTTGGCTGAAGCTGGTGCTGATTCTCGGGCTGGCACTGCTGGGTGCCTGGATTCTGACCCGACCGGAGCCTGCTGCCACGTCCTGATGGCCGAGCCTGCAGGAGGTGACGCCACCCCGGCCATGACGGCCCGGATCCTGCTTTGAGGTTGTGGCATGCTGAGCCGTACAATGGTCGGCAACTTTTGACAGGAGCCATACCTCGATGTCCCAGCCCCAAGCGATTCACCTAAGCGACTATCTGCCACCTGCCTATCGCGTACGCCACACCGAGCTGACCTTCGACCTCGACCCGGCCGCGACGCGGGTCAAGGCGCGCCTGCATCTCGAGCGCCACCCCGAGCGGGAAGCGGGCGCCGCGCTGGAGCTCGATGGCGAGCAGTTGACGCTCGAGTCGGTCGCCATCGACGGCCAGTCGCTTGGGGCTGACGAGTACCAGCTGACCGAGCAGGGCCTGCGCATCGAGGGGGTGCCGTCGCGCTGTCAACTCGACACCGAAGTGACCATCGCCCCCGAGGCCAACACGGCACTGGAAGGGCTCTATCAGTCCGGCGGCATGTTCTGCACCCAGTGCGAGGCCGAAGGGTTTCGCCGCATCACCTTCTATCCCGATCGTCCCGATGTCATGGCGACCTTCTCGACCACCGTGATCGGACAGGCCGAGCGGGAGCCGGTGCTGCTCTCCAACGGCAACCCGGTGGAGCGCGGCGAGCTGCCGAACGGGCGTCATTTCGTGACCTGGGAGGACCCTCACCCCAAGCCCTGTTATCTGTTTGCCTTGGTCGCCGGTGACCTGAAGAAGGTCGAGGATCGCTTCACCACCATGAGCGGGCGTGACGTCACCCTGCAGATCTGGGTGGAAGAGGAAAACCTCGGCAAGACCGATCACGCCATGGCCTCGCTCAAGCGTGCCATGCGCTGGGACGAGGAGACCTATGGTCGCGAGTATGATCTCGACCTGTTCATGATCGTCGCGGTCAATGACTTCAACATGGGCGCCATGGAGAACAAGGGGCTCAACATCTTCAATTCGGCGGCGGTGCTGACCCATCCGGACACGGCCACCGATGCGGCCTTTCAGCGTGTCGAAGGCATCGTCGCCCACGAGTACTTCCACAACTGGTCGGGTAACCGGGTGACCTGCCGCGACTGGTTCCAGTTGTCCCTCAAGGAAGGCTTCACCGTCTTTCGTGACCAGACCTTCTCCGCCGACGTGAACTCGGCACCGGTCAAGCGTATCCAGGACGTGTCCTTCTTCCGCACCGCCCAGTTCGCCGAGGACGCCGGGCCGACGGCCCACCCGGTGCGTCCCGACCACTACATCGAGATCGGCAACTTCTACACCCTGACCATCTACGAGAAGGGCGCCGAAATTGTCCGCATGCTGCGCAATCTGGTCGGCTGGGAGGCCTTCCGGCGTGGTTCGGACCTGTATTTCGCGCGCTTCGACGGCCAGGCGGTCACCATCGAGGACTTCGTGGCCTGCATGGCGGAGGCCTCCGGGCAGGACCTGAACCAGTTCATGCTGTGGTACTCCCAGGCCGGTACACCGGAAATCGATGCCCACGGCGAGTATGACTACGCCCGCGCCGAGTACCGCCTGGTGCTGCGGCAGCGCACGCCGGCCACGCCCGGGCAGGCCGACAAGCAAGCCCTGCACATCCCCCTGCGCATGGGGCTGGTGGGCACCAAGAGCGGCCGCGATCTGGCGCTGACACTGGACGGTGAATCCATCGGACGCGACGGCGTGATCCACCTGCGCGAGGAAGAGCAGGAATTTGTCTTCACCGACCTCGCCGAAGCACCCGTGCCCTCGCTGGCGCGGGGCTTCTCGGCGCCGGTCAAGCTAAACTTCCCTTATTCCCGCGAGGACCTCGCCTTCCTGCTGGCCAACGACAGCGACGGCTTCAACCGCTGGGATGCCGGCCAGCGTCTGGCACTGCTGGCGCTGGATGATCTGATCGCCGCCCATCGCAATGGTGTCGAGAAGGTCATGGATACCCGTGTCATCGAGGCCTTCCGCACTCTGCTGCGTACCGACACCGATGACAAGGCGGTACTCGCGGAAATGCTGACACTGCCGTCGGAGGCGTACATCGCCGAACAGCAGCCGGTGGTCGATGTCGACGCCATCCATGCGGCGCGTCAGTTCGTCAAGCAGTCCCTGGCCGGGGCGCTGCGCGATGATTTCCTGGCGGTCTACCAGGCCAATGTCGATGCCGCGCCCTATGCGCCGGAACCGGAGCAGATTGCCGCACGCAGCCTGAAGAATGTGGCCCTGTCCTACCTGATGAGCATCGAGGACGAAACAGCGGTCTCACTGGCCCAGCGTCAGTTCGAGGCCGAGCACAACATGACCGATGTGCGCCACGCCCTGACGCTGCTGACCCACAGCAGCCGTGACGACCTGGCCGATCCGGCGTTGAAGACCTTTGGCCAGAAGTGGGCCCATGATCCGCTGGTCATGGATCAATGGTTCAGCATCCAGGTCTCGCGGCCCCAGGACGACGCCCTGGAGCGTGCGCGCTTCCTGATGGAGCACGAGGCCTTCTCCCTGACCAATCCCAACAAGGTGCGCGCCCTGATCGGCGCTTTCGCCCAGAATCGCGTCAACTTCCACCGCCTGGATGGTGAGGGTTACAAGCTGCTGGCCAACGCGGTCATCGAGCTCAACCGCCTGAACCCGGAAATTGCCGCCCGGCTGCTTACCCCGCTGACCCGCTGGCGGCGGTTCGACGAGACGCGCCAGGACCTGATGAAGGCGGAACTGGAGCGCATCCAGGCCGAAGACCTGTCACCCAATGTCTATGAGGTGATCGAGAAGGCGCTCGCCTGATATCGGCGGAGACGCGTCAGGACATCAGCGCCGCCCTCGAGGCGGCGCTGATGTATGGGGGCCGGGTTGTTTCACTAGTTGATCAGCCAGCCCAGCACCAGCAAGGCCAGCAACCACCACAGCAGGGTGGCGATGAAGGCGCGTCGCAGCAGGGCGCTGAAGCCGCGCCACAGCATCCACAGCCCGAGCACCAGGATGAGCAGGCTGATCCAGGACGCCGAGATGCCGAGTGACTCGGACAGGCCGCTGAACAGGCCATCCACGGCGTTATCGGCGTGGCGGAAGAGGCCGCTCAGCAATTCGACGATCAGGCGAATGCCTTCGCCCAGGGTGTTGCCGATAAAGGCAAACAGGTCTTCCATGGCAGAGATCCATCGCAGGCTTGAAACGAGGCGCCAGTATCACGGCTCTCGTCATGCGGGGCAAGGCGCCCCGATCCGCTCCCGAGTGCCTAGCCGAGCTGCTGGATCTTGGCATAGATGCCGGCCTCCTCGGCGGCGCTGTCGGCCAGGGCGCGTCCAGCCTCGTCATAGACGTGGAAGACCGCATTGGCTCCCAGTTCGCGAATCGGGCCGATTTCCTCGGGGTATTCGACCACGGCCGTGATGCGCCCGGGGAAATGCCGCAGGCGCAGTTGCTTGAGCGCCGCCAGGTTGCCGGCATGGTGAGGCATGGCCAGGACCACCATGCGTGCCTGCGGCGACATCAGCAGCTTGTCCCAGAAGTCCGAATCCACGGCGTCACCCTCCAGGATGTTGAAGCCGCGCTCCTCCAGGCGCTTGACGCTCTTGGGGTTGCTGTCGATGCCCAGCACATTCAGGCCGTACTCCTTCTGCAGGCGGCGGTAGGCGCTGCGCCCGATGCGGCCCATGCCCAGCACCACGGCTTCGGCATCGCCGACATCGATGGGCCGGTCACTCGGCGACAGGGCCGCGCTGTCGATGCTGGGCAGCAGACGCTCGAGACGCCGATAGAGGCGTTCGCTGAAGGCATTGAGGAGTGACGAGGCGGCAAAGCTCAAGGCCACGGCCAATGACAGCGTGACCAGCCAGTCGGTGGGCAACAGGCCGGTACTGGCGGCGATGGCGCCGACGATCAGGCCGAATTCGGAGTAGTTGGTCAGGCTCAGGGAAGCCAGCAGCGAGGTACGATGGCGCATGCGAAAGCACATGAAGACCAGCTGGAAGAGCAGCCCCTTGAGCGGCAGCAGCATGACCAGCAGGATGGCCAGGATGACCTGTTCCAGGTCGGGCAGGGCGGTCAGGCCCAGGCTGAGGAAAAAGCCGACCAGCAGCAGTTCCTTGAGGTTGAACATCGAGCGGGCCAGCGTCTGCGCCGCGGGGTGGGGCGATAGCAGCAGGCCGATGATCAAGGCGCCGAGATCGCCCTTGACGCCGACCGCCTCGAACAGCGCATAGCCCATCACCAGTGCCAGCAGAATGCCGCACAGCATCTGCATCTCGCCATGGCCCATGCGATCGAGCAGGCGGCGCAGCGCCGGTGCCGCGGGAATCAGCAGCAGCAGGCCCAGGGCCCAGGGGCTCGGCAGGGTGCCGCTGGAGGCCGTCAGGAAGACCACGGCGAAGATGTCCTGCATGATCAGCACGCCGATGGCCAGCCGACCATAGGCGGTCTGTGATTCGCTGCGTTTCTCGAGTACCTTGACCACCAGTACGGTACTCGAGAACGACAGGGCGAAGGCCAGCAGCCACAGCGTCGATGACTGGACATCGCTCAACATCGACAAGCCTGCCAGCTTGAGGCCCATGAAGATGCCCATCAGCGCCAATGTCGAGGCCAGCATGTGCAGGGTGGCGCCGCCCCAGACATCCGGTCGCAGCAGGGTGCGGATATCCAGTTTGAGCCCGATGGTGAACAACAGCAGGGTGACCCCGATACCGGCCACGACATCGAGCATGGCCGAGGCCTCGAAGCCGAGGACATTGAGGGCGAATCCGCCCGCCAGGAAGCCGACCAGTGGTGGCAGGCGCAGGATCTGAGCGACCAGGCCACCGAGGAAGGCGGCGATGATGAAGGCTGGATCGATCATGATGGCTCCGCTGCGACAACAGGATGCAAAGACACGTATTATAAGGAAGTCGTAAACTGAATGGCATTCATCATCCTAGCGTGTCGCCCTGGCATTCAACGCATGCGGCACAGCTGTCATGACGCGAGGAGGCTGGGTGGGCTCCACCAGGTTGATTCTTAACGGTCAGGTCGCGCAATTGCCGGCGCTGCGCCAGGCCGTCTTCGCCAGTCGTCGCTCGGGCGCCCGGCTGGAAGTACATGTGACCTGGGAGGCCGGGGATGCGGCTCGCCTGGCCGAGCAGGCCGGCCGCGACGGCATGACCCGGGTGATCGCCGGCGGCGGTGATGGCACCGTCAACGAAGTGGTCAATGGGTTGATGCGGCTGGTGCGCCACCAGCGCCCGGAGCTGGGCATCCTGCCCCTGGGCAGCGCCAATGATCTCGCCACTTCGCTGGGCATGCCCATGCCCCCCGGCAAGGCACTGGCCGTGGCCTTGACTGGCGCGGCGCGCCGCGTCGATGTGGTCAGGCTCGATGAGCGCTATTTTCTGAACATGACCACCGGCGGTTTTGGTGCCGAGGTCACGTCGTCCACGCCGAAGAGTCTCAAGCGCTTGATGGGGGGCGGGGCCTATTCGCTGATCGGCGCGCTCAAGGCCTGGCAGCATCGTCGCTATCCGGGCGAGATCCGCTGGGCGGAGGGCAGGCGTCGGGCCGATCTGTTCGTGCTGGCCATGGGCAATGGCATCCAGTCCGGCGGGGGCCAGCCGTTGACGCCCGAGGCATGTCTCGATGATGGCCTGCTGGATATCCTGGTGGTCCGCGACTTCGCCTCCCTGCAGGACATGATCAGGATGCGCCGCGAATTGCAGACACGCCCTGTGCAGGGTGCCTTCGTCGAAGCCTTCCGCACTCGCTGGCTCAGCTACGAAGGACGCCAGCCGCTGCCCTTGACCCTGGATGGCGAGCCCATGCAGCGCCGACGCTTCAGCGCCGAGGTCGAGCCCTCGGCGCTGGAACTCGTCGCGCCGGCGGGCTGTCCCTTGTTTAGCGCGGGCCGATAGTAGGGTCGCGGACTGTCCTGAACCGGCCCCTGGCATGCAGCCCGGGCGCTACCGAACCGAGGAGATTGCATCATGCTGACGCCTTTCCATCTTGCCGTGCAGGTCCGCGACCTGGCCGAGGCGCGCGCCTTCTACGGTGAGCTGCTGGGGTGCGAGGAAGGCCGCTCGAGTGATAGCTGGGTGGATTTCAACCTCTATGGCCACCAGTTCGTGGTGCATCTCAATCCGGCGCTGGGTGAGGGTGGCGTGGCCAGCCATCACAATCCCGTGGACGGCCATGGAGTCCCGGTGCCGCATTTTGGGGTCGTTCTGGAAATGGCCGACTGGGAGTGGTTGGTCGACCGCCTGAACGCTGCCGGCGTGAGTTTCGATATCGAGCCCCATGTGCGCTTTCAGGGCGAGCCCGGCGAGCAGGCCACCATGTTTTTCCGTGATCCGAGCGGCAATGCCATCGAGTTCAAGGCCTTTCGTGACATCCAGGGGCAGTTGTTCGCGACCTGAGAGCCGCCCCAGCCGCGAGGGAACCACTGCTTAAATGCCTGCGCATGCAAATCGCGGCGTTGCGCGGTGCTCGAAAGCTCGCCTAACTATCTGTTATGTCTCGCTTTCGGCGCTCCGTGCGCCTTGCGCTTCACTATGCTCGGCGATTTTTTCAGCGCTTCCCGAGTGCTTGCGGTACGCCAGGGGGTCTGTTGCAATATCGCTTCGTTTGTCGGGAGGCCGAAGATGTCGATGAAATTCTGGGTGCCGTTGGCGTTGGCACTGTCGTTGCTAGTAACCGGATGTGGCGAGGAGCCGGACGCCCCGGTCAATGAACAGGGCTCGTCGGAGCAGACAGCAGCAGGGGCAACCGAGCAAGAAGCGGCGAGCCCGGCCGATGAAGAAGCGGAGGGCGAGTCGGCTGCCGCGGACAGCGCGACGACAACGGCAGCCGCGGCGTCCGGCGGCGAAGAGTCCGAGCCGAGTGCGTCGGCTGACGAGTCCGCCATGACCGAGGAAGAGCTGTCGACCCTCGAGGCCTCGCAGGAGAGTGGCAGCAGCGAGGTGCTGGGCGAGTCGGAATCACTGCCCGGCGAAACCGGCGGGGATGATGTGGATGCCATCATCGAGGAGACCGAGCGGCGTTTCCAGGAAGCTCGTCAGCAGATCGACGAGCAGTTCAAGGAAGCCGAGCAGCAGGCCCCGGAGGCGACCAGCACCGCGGAAAACGACATGGGCGCCGACCTGGACGAGGCACTGGAATCCTCGAGCGAGCTGCCGGATGAGCCGGCGACGCTCAGCGAATCCAGCTCCGACCCGGAAGTGCAGGCGATTCTCGAGGAAACCGAGAAACGCTTTCAGGAAGCCAGTCAAAAGATCGATCAGCAGTTCGAGCAGGCCGAACAGTCGGTCCCCGGCGAGGTCCGCGAGTCGACCACCACCGAGTCCGGATCATCCGCGACCGAGGAGGAATCCACACCCTGAGTGTGGTGCACTGGCGCAGGGCCGACAGGTGGCAGCGTGCTGCCTGTCGGTCGGCGTCGGGGCGGTGACAGTCTGAACGACCAGGCATCAAAAAGGCCCACCTTACGGTGGGCCTTCGCATGGCGTCGTCAGCAACGACGCTCCGGGGGAGACAGCCGCTGTGGACTCAGTCTTCAGCCCGGACGTTGGAGGCCTGAAGGCCTTTTTTGCCCTGAGTGACCTCGAAGGAGACCTTCTGGCCGTCCTGCAGGGACTTGAAGCCTTCAGCCTGAATCTCGGAGAAGTGAACAAAGAGGTCATCGCCACCGTCTTCCGGAGAGATGAAGCCATAGCCCTTGGTGTCGTTGAACCACTTGACAGTGCCAGTTGCCATTGTCGATTTCCTTAACTAGCTAAATGATGTTGCTGGGCGTGACGAAGAGATCGCACTATGCCCAAGTGCGTGGGCAAGACAAGAAAGAAGTGCGCACTCGGTGTATCGAAGGGATCGACGTACAACTGACGACTTTTCTACTTGCTGTCCAACGCGATTGATGGTGCATCAGCACCAGGGTTGCGTCAACCGCGACCCGCGAGGAAACTGTTGTCACCAACAAGAGTCACTGTAGATGGAAAGCTCCGGGTCGTCCAGTGACGCAGGAGCCTTCACAATCCCTTTGTCGAGACATGTCCATGCAACACACGCAAATTGCCGCGCAAGACACGCACAGCAAGCTGATCGGCTACCTGCTGTGGTTCTTTGGCTTCCTGGGCGCTCACCGCTTCTACTTCGGCAAGCCGGTCACCGGCACCATCTGGTTCTTCACCTTCGGCCTGTTCCTGATCGGCTGGTTGGTCGATCTGTTGCTGATTCCCGCCATGGACCGTCAGGCCGACCTGCGCTTCCAGGCCGGGCCGATCAGCTATACGCTGGCCTGGTTGCTCCTGACCTTTCTGGGAGTCTTTGGCGTGCACCGCTTTTACCAGGGCAAGTGGCTGACCGGTCTGCTGTATCTGTGCACGGGCGGCTTGTTCCTGCTTGGCGTGCTGTATGACTTCTGGACCCTCAATGACCAGATTTCCATGCGACATACCGAGCGTGGTGTATTCAGCCACTGAGGCGTGGAGGGGCTCATGCTGATCGATACGCAGTTCTGGCCGTTTGTGGTCGCCATCACCCTGTTGAGCATTACCCCCGGGGTCGACACCCTGCTGGTGATCCGCAATACCGCCCGGGGCGGGCCGCGTGATGGCATCCTGACCAGCCTGGCCATCTGCAGCGGGCTCTTCGTGCATGCCACCATCTCGGCCCTGGGCATCTCGCTGATCCTGCTGCAGTCGGCATGGGCCTTCGGGGTGCTGAAACTGGCCGGTGCCGCTTACCTGATCTGGCTGGGCCTGAGCAGCCTGCTGGCAGCGCGACGCGGACAGGGCCTGCCGGTGGCGAGTGTCGCGGAATCGCGCCAGAGCGTGCCGATCTGGCGCCCGTTGCGGGAAGGGCTGCTGTCCAATGTGCTCAACCCCAAGACCGTGGTCTTCTACATGGCCTTTCTGCCGCAGTTCATCGCGCCGGGGGATCCGGCGCTGATCAAGTCGCTGTGGCTTGCCGGCGTGCATTTCGTGATCGCCAACCTGTGGCAGATCGGCGTGGTCTTCATGGTCGGCAGCGCCGGACGCTGGCTGGCCAGCCCCGCCTTCTCGCGCTGGCTGAACGGCATCACCGGCGGGGTGTTGATCTTCTTCGGGATCAAGCTGGCAGTGACACGGGCGCCAGGCTGAGCCTGTCGCAATGAGTTAAGGCAGAGGGAAGAGGTAAGAGGGAAGAGGGAAGGGAAAGCCGCTGGTGTGACCCCGAAAAAGTAGACACCTTGTCTCAAGCCGCTAACTCATAGGCTCTGGGCGCCACTCCGCCCAGAGTCTCGTGAGCACGGATTCCATCATAATACTCACAGATGTAATAGCGCA
>NZ_JAUFPM010000003.1:245426-248845 GCF_030409265.1 Halomonas sabkhae | reverse complement strand
GAGCGCGTAGCTCGCCGCGGCGCTGTGCGTGTCATTGGTCGAGACGTCGGCATCAAGCGGCGTCTCTTCGTTCGTGGTGAAGTTGTCGGCGACGCCGTCAGCCACCGGATCGACCGTGACATCGACCGTGGCGGTCTCGGTCACCCCACCGGAGGTCACCGTATAGGTGTAGCTGTCGGTACCATTGAAGTCAGCATTGGGCGTGTAGGTCACCGTGCCGTCACCGTTGTTGGTGACGCTGCCATTGGTGCCCTGCGTTACCCCGGTGACCGTCGGTGTGCCCTCGAAGTCGTCATTGTTCAGGACCCCAGTGGTGACCGGCGTGTCTTCATCGGTGGTCGCGCTGTCATCGACGATATCCGCCTCAGGCGTCACCGTCAGGTCCACCGTCACCGTCTCGGTGTCACCGTTCACGTCCTCGACGTCATAGGTGAAGCTGTCACTGCCGTTGTAGTCGGCATCCGGCGTGTAGGTGAAGGTGCCGTCCGGGTTCATCGACACCGTGCCGTTGGCGGCATCGGTGTTCAGGCTGTAGCTCGCCGCAGCGCTGTGCGTGTCGTTGGTCGACACGTCATCGCTGAGCGGCGTGTCTTCGTTCGTGGTGAAGTTGTCGGCCACGCCGTCAGCCACCGCATTGACTGTCACATCGACGGTAGCGGTCTCGGTGACGCCACCCGAGGTCACCGTGTAGGTGTAGCTGTCGGTGCCATTGAAGTCGGCATTGGGCGTGTAGGTCACCTGGCCATTGCCGTCGATGCTCACCGAACCATTGGTGCCCTGAGTAACCGCGGTCACCTCGGCGTCCGGCGACTCGAAGCTGTCATTATCGAGAACGTCGGTCGTCACCGCGGTGTCTTCATCGGTGGTCGCCGTGTCATCACTGATGTCGGGCACCGGCGTCACGCTTAGATCCACCGTCACCGTCTCGGTGTCGCCGTTCACATCGGTGACGTCGTAGGTGAAGCTGTCACTGCCGTTGTAGTCGGCGTTCGGCGTGTAGGTGAAGGTGCCATCGCCGTTGAGACTGACCGACCCGTTGCTGGCATCGCTATTCAGGCTATAGGTCGCCGCGGCGCTGTGGGTGTCGTTGGTCGAGACGTCATCGCTGAGCGGCGTGTCTTCCGGGGTGGTGAAGCTGTCGGCCACGCCGTCAGCCACCGGATCGACCGTGACGTTGACCGTAGCGGTCTCGGTCACCCCACCCGAGGTCACCGTATAGGTGTAGCTGTCGGTGCCATTGAAATCGGCGTCCGGCGTGTAGGTCACCGTGCCATCATTGTTGTTGGTGACCGTACCGTTGGTCGGCTGGGTCACTGCAGTGACCGACGGCGTGCCCTCGAAGGTATCGTTGGCCAGTACATCCGTGGTGACCGTGGTGTCCTCGTCGATGGTCGCGCTGTCATCGACGATATCCGCCTCAGGCGTCACCGTCAGGTCCACCGTCACCGTCTCGGTGTCGCCGTTCACGTCCTCGACGTCATAAGTGAAGCTGTCACTGCCGTTATAGTCGGCATCCGGCGTGTAGGTGAAGGTGCCGTCCGGGTTCATCGACACCGTGCCGTTGGCGGCATCGGTGTTGAGGCTATAGCTCGCCGCGGCGCTGTGGGTGTCGTTGGTCGAGACTTCATCGCTGAGCGGCGTGTCTTCCGGGGTGGTGAAGCTGTCGGCCACGCCGTCAGCCACCGGATCGACCGTGACATCGACCGTCACCGTCTCGGTCACCCCACCGGAGGTCACCGTATAGGTGTAGCTGTCGGTACCATTGAAGTCGGCATTGGGCGTGTAGGTGACGGTGCCGTCGTTGTTGTTGACCACCGTACCGTTGGTGCCCTGCGTTACCCCGGTGACCGACGGCGTACCCTCGAAGCTGTCATTACCGAGAACGTCGGTCGTCACCGCGGTGTCTTCATCGGTGGTCGCGCTGTCATCGACGATATCCGCCTCAGGCGTCACCGTCAGGTCCACCGTCACCGTCTCGGTATCACCGTTCACGTCCTCGACGTCGTAGGTGAAGCTGTCACTGCCGTTGTAGTCGGCATCTGGCGTGTAGGTGAAGGTGCCGTCCGGGTTCATCGACACCGTGCCGTTGCTGGCATCGGTGTTGAGGCTATAGCTCGCCGCGGCGCTGTGCGTGTCATTGGTCGACACGTCGGCATCAAGCGGCGTGTCTTCCGGGGTGGTGAAGCTGTCGGCCACGCCGTCAGCCACCGCATTGACTGTCACATCGACGGTAGCGGTCTCGGTGACGCCGCCGGAGGTTACGGTGTAGGTATAGCTGTCGGAGCCATTGAAATCGGCGTCCGGCGTGTAGGTCACCGTGCCATCACCGTTGTTGGTGACGCTGCCATTCGTGCCCTGCGTCACCCCCGTGACCGTCGGTGTGCCCTCGAAGTCGTCATTGGTCAGGACCCCAGTGGTGACCGGCGTGTCCTCGTCGGTGGTCGCCGTGTCATCACTGATGTCGGGCACCGGCGTCACGCTCAGATCCACCGTCACCGTCTCGGTGTCACCGTTCACGTCCTCGACGTCATAAGTGAAGCTATCCGCGCCGTTGTAGTCGGCGTTCGGCGTGTAGGTGAAGGTGCCATCGCCGTTGAGACTGACCGACCCGTTGGTGGCATCAGTGCTGAGGCTATAGGTCGCCGCGGCGCTGTGGGTGTCGTTGGTCGAGACATCCTCGCTGAGCGGCGTGTCTTCCGGGGTGGTAAAGCTGTCGGCCACGCCGTCAGCCACCGGATCGACCGTGACGTTGACGGTCGCCGTCTCGGTCACCCCACCGGAGGTCACCGTATAGGTGTAGCTGTCGGTACCATTGAAGTCGGCATTGGGCGTGTAGGTCACCGTGCCGTCACCGTTGTTGGTGACGCTGCCATTCGTGCCCTGGGTGACCGACGTCACTTCGGCGTCCGGCGACTCGAAGCTGTCATTATCGAGAACATCGGTCGTCACCGCGGTGTCTTCATCGGTGGTCGCGCTGTCATCGACGATATCCGCCTCAGGCGTCACCGTCAGGTCCACCGTCACCGTCTCGGTGTCGCCGTTCACGTCCTCGACGTCATAGGTGAAGCTGTCACTGCCGTTGTAGTCGGCATCCGGCGTGTAGGTGAAGGTGCCATCGCCGTTGAGACTGACCGACCCGTTGCTGGCATCGCTATTCAGGCTATAGGTCGCCGCGGCGCTGTGGGTGTCGTTGGTCGAGACGTCATCGCTGAGCGGCGTGTCTTCCGGGGTGGTAAAGCTGTCGGCCACGCCGTCAGCCACCGGATCGACAGTGACGTTGACCGTCGCCGTCTCGGTCACCCCACCGGAGGTCACGGTATAGGTGTAGCTGTCGGTACCATTGAAGTCGGCATTGGGCGTGTAGGTGACGGTGCCGTCGTTGTTGTTGACCACCGTACCGTTGGTGCCCTGCGTTACCC
>NZ_JAUFPM010000003.1:244503-245380 GCF_030409265.1 Halomonas sabkhae | reverse complement strand
GTTCACGTCCTCGACGTCATAAGTGAAGCTGTCACTGCCGTTGTAGTCGGCATCCGGCGCGTAGGTGAAGGTGCCGTCCGGGTTCATCGACACCGTGCCGTTGCTGGCATCGGTGTTGAGGCTATAGCTCGCCGCGGCGCTGTGCGTGTCATTGGTCGACACGTCGTCGCTGAGCGGCGTGTCTTCCTGGGTGGTAAAGCTGTCGGCCACGCCGTCAGCCACCGCATTGACTGTCACACCGACGGTAGCGGTCTCGGTCACCCCACCCGAGGTCACCGTGTAGGTGTAGCTGTCAGTGCCATTGAAATCGGCGTCCGGCGTGTAGGTCACCGTGCCATCATTGTTGTTGGTGACCGTACCGTTGGTCGGCTGGGTCACTGCAGTGACCGACGGCGTGCCCTCGAAGGTATCGTTGGCCAGTACATCCGTGGTGACCGTGGTGTCCTCGTCGGTGGTCGCGCTGTCATCGACGATATCCGCCTCAGGCGTCACCGTCAGGCCCACCGTCACCGTCTCGGTGTCGCCGTTCACGTCCTCGACGTCATAGGTGAAGCTGTCACTGCCGTTGTAGTCGGCATCCGGCGTGTAGGTGAAGGTGCCGTCCGGGTTCATCGACACCGTGCCGTTGGCGGCATCGGTGTTGAGGCTATAGCTCGCCGCGGCGCTGTGGGTGTCGTTGGTCGAGACGTCATCGCTGAGCGGCGTGTCTTCCGGGGTGGTGAAGCTGTCGGCCACGCCGTCAGACACCGCATTGACCGTGACATCGACCGTGGCGGTCTCGGTGACGCCGCCGGAGGTTACGGTGTAGGTATAGCTGTCCGTGCCATTGAAGTCGGCATTGGGCGTATAAGTCACCGTGCCGTCACCGTTGTTGGTG